>JAAUYY010000012.1 GCA_014804865.1 Desulfovibrio sp. | reverse complement strand
ATTTTTTTTTTTTTTTCAAAATCGTTCTCTATAAATTTCAACGCAATGAATCGCGAATTATATGGATAATTGTTACTATTCGAAGAATCGATGCATTTCTCCATTTCCAGCAGGGCTTCGTCAATGTCGGCGCCATACGAAATATGCAGGGGCTGACGCTGTCCATCATTAGCAAGCTTCGCCGCCTCGCTTAAAACTTCTTTCAATCCTTCCTCTTTGCGGGCAACCATTGGAAGAACGGGCGTATTCAGTCGTTTGGCCAGTAATTGCATATTTATCTGGATACCGGCTTTTTGAGCCTCATCCATCATGTTGCAAGCGACAACCAGCGGCATTCCCATTTCCAGAAGCTGTATAGTCAATAACAAGCTTCTTTCCATGGCGGACGCGTCAATGATGTCAATGACAGACCGCATATTTGACAGGACAAGTTCCTCGCGAGCGGCGAGCTCTTCCTCGGAATAGGCGGTTAGACTGTAAATTCCAGGCAAATCTACCAGGGTAATAGTTTCGCCTTCAAATTGAATTTGTCCTTCCTTCTTTTCGACAGTGACCCCGGGATAATTTCCCACATGCTGGCGCGCGCCGGTGTAGCCGTTGAAAACAGTCGTTTTGCCGCAATTTGGATTCCCGGCGAGCCCTATGCGCAGAATATGGCTCTTGTCTTTTTTATGCATTTCCGTGTCAGGCATATCTCCCCCCTCTTATTTAACTATCCAATGTAAAAATGAGCGTTTTAGACTATAGCGATAATGAAATTCACTTTCAATTATCAAAAAAATTTTTCCCGGGAGCTTTGTCGCAATAATTCCTCGAGAGACAAAGCCCCGCGGGAATGAAGCCTTTCAAAGGGAACCTTTTTTTTCGCAATCAGGATGCGTTATCGCGGGCTCCGCGCGATATTTTGTTCGTAAATGCCGCTATCAGATCAGGATTTTCGATTTTACCAGTGAAATTTCTTTGATTTTTGGCGATAAATTTCGCCTCATGGCCCGCTTCCCTGCATATCGCGCTCTACTCCTTCAATCTGTTCGCGCCTCCAATAAGCGACGCGCATGATTCCTCCAATATAATTCTCAGGCGGGTTAGACGCGCCTCAAAGCATACAGCGCGTCGCTATTGAAATCCCCAACGCGCTATGGCGGCTTTGTTACGCGAAGGCGCCCGCGAAATTGCGCAAAGCGAGCTTGCCCGCCAAAGGCCAGTCCTGAAAGAACTGTTTGCGTTGTCGCATGGTATGCGACTTATTACGCAAATGAGAAGCAACGCGCCTCGCTGTTAAGTGGCAATTCAAGCGCGATTTGCTATAGGAGAGGTGGAATAGGGCCTGATCGCGTTCAACGATATGCCAATTGTTGTCAAGTTATGCAGAACCGCCGTAAGTCCTGGGCCAAATACGCCTGTCAGCGCGCCCAACAAATAAAGCGTATTTAATGTTATACCCAATTTCACATCAAGATGAATCCTGCGCATGGCGTTTTTTGAAAGCGTCGTCACAAACGGGAGACCCTTCAGATCGGGTTGAGTCAGCAAAACATTGGCGACGGCGCGAGCCAGATCCGTCCCGTCTCCCATCGCAATCCCCACGGACGCGGCGGAAAGGGCCGGCCCGTCGTTTATCCCGTCTCCGACCATCATGACTCGCCATCCATCCCTCTTCAGCCTCATGACTATCTCCGCCTTGTCATTGGGCAGAACATGCGCGTAAACTTCGGAAATTCCAGCCTGTTTTGCAATGGCGTCAGCCGTCCGTCTATCATCTCCGGTTATCATTACAATTTTTGAAAATCCGAGTCGCCGCATCGCGCTGATAATCGCGGGCGCTTCCGGGCGCAAAGGATCGGAGATTACGCACATTCCGGCGGCTTTCCCGGCAATGGAAAGAAACAGCAGGGAATTGCCCCTGGTCTGTTCCCGCTCAATATCGCGAGAGAATATGTCAAGGTTCACTCCCTCTTCAGTCTCGATATAATGGCGGCTGCCGAAATACACGCGCTGGCCATGGATTGTTGATGAAATACCATGCGCGACCACGTATTCCACCTCCGTATGCTCCTCTTCATGCCCAACATGTTCCTTCTTTGCCTGCCGGACTATCGCGCGGGAAACGGGGTGAGGAAAATGCTCCTCAAGACATGCCATAATTTTCAGCATTTCGCGGCGATCTTTTCCTGGAGCCGGAATTATCTCAAGAACTTCGGGTCTAGCCCTGGTTAGCGTGCCAGTCTTGTCAAGAACCAGGGCGTTTGCCTGCGAAATAGCCTCAAGATATTTGCCACCGCGAACCGCTGTCCCGTTCTGGGCCCCGATTCGCATCGCGGTTAAGGCTGCCAGGGGTGTGGCAAGCTTGAGCGCGCAGGAATAATCCACAAGCAGCACAGAGGACGCGCGCATTAAATTGCCTGTCAAAAGCCAGACCAGCCCCGCGAGAACAAATGTCAACGGCACAGCCTTGTCGGCAAGTTTCGTATAGTGGGCTTCTATCGCCGACTTTTGGGCTTCCGACTGTTCCATGAAGCTCAAAACCTGGTGCAACCGAGTGCTTTCCCCAATCTGATTAACCTTGATTACAATCCGGCCAGATTCCACAATTGTGCCCGCGTAAACGGCTCCCCCTTTTTCCCGTTCCACCGGAATTGGTTCGCCCGTAAGCGCGGCCTGGTTGACTAGAGCCGACCCTTCCTTCACGACTCCGTCCGCCGGAATGCTTGATCCGGCATTCACTACCAGAAGGTCTCCCTGCCTCACTTGCGTAATTGAAATTTTTTCTTCCGAACCATCGGCGCCAATCGCCCATACCTTGTCGACGTCAATAGCCAGACTCTCGCTTAATGAGGAAAGGGAGCGCTGTCTTGTCCACACTTCCAGAGCGTCGCCGACTGCGAGCAACATTGATAGCATGGCGGCGGTGCCAAAATCGCGGTTCAGCAATGATACTGAAAGGGCCGCCGCGTCAAGCGCGTCAACATTTAGTTTTCCTTTTGCCAGCGAGCGAATTCCTTTCAGTATGAATGGCAACGCGGCCAGCGAGCTTATTATCATCCGCCAGACAGGGGGCAGGAAAGGACGCAAGATAAAATATCTCGCGACCCCAATCCATGCCCCAACAGGATTTTCCCCCGTCAAAAGATCTTCGACCTCTTCGGCCGTTATGCCCGTATGCTGACGCCAGTCAAATTCCTTCTCCAGAAACTGAAGCGCCGCTTGCCTGTCGGCTTCGCGTTCGGCAAAAAACAGCGCGCTTTTTGTGAGGTGATTTACTTTAACACCTGTCACACCGCGTATTTTAGACAGTTCGCGTTTCATGGCGTTCGCCACGCGCGCGCTTTTAATATCCGAATGGCGTAGGCGCACCCTGTACCCATGATCTCTGGAAGGGGGAAGTTCGTGCGTGATCAGGCACTTATTGACATGCGGCGCCGTCCGCGAGGAAATCTCTGGCATTTTGCTACTCGCCCTGTTGTTTATCCCTGGTCATGTTTTCCAGATTTACCCTGTCCCGGGCTTCCGCGGCCATATCCTCAAAATCCTCTTTAACCGCGAACATTTTGCGCGCCAGCTGATCCTTGAGGTTTAAGCCTTTGGCCATATAGTCGGTCGCGATCGGTTTCATGTAACTAAAATCAAGACGGTTGCGATTAAGATACGCCAGACCGGCCGCTCCGGCGATCGCGCCGCCTAGAAACGCCCAGAAAATTTTTGCTCCGCCACTCATGTTGGGCCTCCCGCTTAAAAATTCTTGATAGGCAGAGCTTGCGCGAAAATCTTAAATATGTCAATGAAAATGAAAATTAATTTCGTTTTTATTAAGGAGGCTCCCGCATGAGAACTTATGTTAAACATTTATCCGCCGAGCGGCTAAGACTGCGGCACCAGGGATTCGCCCAACCCCAAACCAGGCAAGTAGCTTTTGAAATTTTGCAAAAACAGCCAGGGATTGCCGGCATCAAGCAAGGACCCGAATCTTTTTTGCTTTTCCTAGAGCCTGAAGCTGATCCCGAACAGATTTGCCTTGCTTTGGAGGAACGACTCCCCGGGCTTGCCAACGATCCAGGCCCCATTCAAAAACAAAACGATCCAGCCAGACGGAGAAATCCTTATCGCAAGGCGATTTTAAAAACATATCTCGCGACCGGCGTTACAACCATTACGCTTGCCGCGCTGGGGTTTTACCATTGGCATAAGGCTTTTGGCTGGATTTTCACAGCGTTTGCCATCGACCATGTGTGGGTAAGGAGGAAGGCTCTTTAAGCTGGTACAATAAGTCGAATCCTACGGCGCAGGTTCTACGCTATGGGATTTTGTAGAAAAAGTAGTAGAGCTTCTAAAAATTAAATAGAAAAGGGTATTTTCCGTCCAACCCTTTAACCCCCCCATGAGGTCGTAGGAAATGAAAATACCCTTAATTCCCAGGAGGCGATTACAAGTTTATAAAAGTTTTGCCGCCCTCGGACAACGCGGAAAAAATACCCGCGCATAACTTTGATAACGCTATTTTTCTATATCCTCCGACCCTATGTCTATTTTAAATTCTGGAAAATCTTTGCCATATCCTAACCAAGGAACTCTATGGGCGCGCGACGCTCTTCAATATTTTCGCGTTGGGGTCAATCTGTTTTTCCATAGCTTTTTGCAGGCCATCGAGGCCGACAATGTCCGTGACATATTTTTCCGGATCAATAAATCCGCTGGCTATCAAATCTATAGTTTCTTCAAATTCAAGGCGAGTGCAGGAAACGCTCCCCATAAATTGAATCTCATGCAAAACAATGTTATTGAGATCCATGGGAATAGTCGGGGTTGTGGAGTTTCCCACGGCCACAATTGTCCCGCCCGGTTTCGCGGCGTCTATAGCAGTCTGAATTGACGCGGGCGAGCCTACCGCTTCAAATACGACATCAAAACCGCCTTTTGAAAATTGTCGCAGCCTTTCCGCCTCTCCGCCAATTCTATCGTCAAAATATATATCGACATCTCCAATTTCCTTGGACTTTGCCAGTTGCTTATCGTCATGAATTGACATGGCGACTATTGAGGCGCCAGCTTTTTTGGCCAATGTAGCCATCATCTGGGCAATAATACCCGTGCCTACCACCAAAATTTTATCGTAAAGCCGCATTCCCGAACGCTTGACGGCATGATATGCCACCATCAATGGGTCGATCAGGGCCGCGTCGATATCTGACACGGANTCGGGCAACTTGTAGGCATTCTTCGCCGGNCCGACAAAAAATTCCGCGTANGCGCCGTTGCAGACAAATCCAATGTAATTTTTGCCATGCACTTCCCGGCAAAGATGCTCCTTGCCAATCTGACACATATCGCATTTGCCGCAATATAGATTTGCCCAGAACGTTACCCTGTCGCCCGCGCGAAATTGGCTGTCGCCAGCGTCGACAACCACGCCGCAAAATTCATGCCCCATGCGAAAATCCGGAATCGGCTCGTCATACCAGCCTTTGCCNGCTTTCCACATATGAATATCGCTGCCGCATACGCCGCAAGCGGANACTCTAATCATAATTTGACCTGGGCCCGCCGCTGGCATCGCGACTTCTTTTACGACTATTTTTTCCGGGCCCGCCAGCGTGGCGGCTCTCATGGTTTTCAATGTCTTTTCCTTTATAGTGATCCAGATTACTAAAAATCTTATTATCCCTTTTCGACTTGCTTCTGTTGATCCGCGGGATAGCGGTCGCCTATAATTGTCNCCNTGGCAAGTTCNTTTTCCAATTCTCGCCATTCCTCGGGAGAGATATCCATATTGGCCGCGCGCAGGTTCTCTTCCAGATGAGAAAGTTTGGTAGTTCCGGGGATNGGGACGACATAAGGGCTCTGTAAGAGCCAGCCCAGCGCGGCCTGAGCGCCCGTGACGCCTCGGGGGCGCGCCCAGCGGTTGATAGTTTCCACAAACATCAGGTTTTTTCCCAGCGCGTCTGGCTGAAAGCGCGGCAAGGTATCGCGATTGTCATTGCCGGAATCAAATCTGGTAAAAGCGGTAAAATCNCCGCCCAGCATACCGCGATTGAGCGGACTATATGGCACAAAGCCAATTCCCAGCTCTTCCAGAACAGGAAAAATGTTCTTTTCCGGCTCCCGCCACATAAGATGATATTCGCTTTGCACAGCAGTTACAGGCTGTTCCGCATGAGCGCGACGGATTGTTTCNGGCCCTACTTCGCAAAGNCCAAAGCGTTTTACTTTACCGGCCTTGATCAAGTCTTTCACTGTGCCTGCCACATCTTCGATGGGAACTTTANGATCAAGACGATGCTGATAAAACAGGTCAATCGCGTCCGTGCCGAGACTTTTCAAAGATTCGTCGGCAACCTTGCGGATGTTGGCCGGAGAGCTATCAAGCTCGCCTTTATGATAAACGCCATTCACAATTTTATGGCCAAATTTGGTGGTTATCGCNACCTTGTTTTTATATGGGGCCAAAGCCTCCCCCGCCAANGCCTCNTTGGTNAGTGGGCCATATATTTGCGCGGTGTCAAAAAGCGTAACGCCATGCTCGGCNGCCTGGCGAATGACATCAATGACTTTCTTGCGATCCGGAGACACGCCGCGATTATAATTTGACCCCATAACGCCGAACCCCAGGGCGGAAACCTCCATGGCGGCCTCGCCGCTGCCGAGGACGCGTTTNTGGGTAATTAGAGGCAGATCGAGATTATTGTTCCCGCCAGATTTATTTTCTCTTTCTTCGGCTCTGGCCGCGACGCCCCCAAACACCGNCGGCGTAAGNGCGAGCGCCATCAGTCCCTGTAAAATGCCCCTCCGGCTCACATCTTTTCCAAACATGTAAACTCTCCTCGCAAATCTTATATTTAGCGGTTCCCAGCGCCATTTNCTTGGGCGCTATATCGCGCGTCGGTCGTTTTTTTATGCCGCTCTACAACTTTTCCAGGCTCTTTTTCCTCGCCTATAGCAAATTGCGCTTGAATTTACCCTTCCGCGAAATAAATTCGCCTCGCGGCAATTTCGCGGGCGTCTTCGCGGAGCAAAGCCGCCTATNGANAGCGAACCTCGTCCCCGCGTATGTAGCCGCGTTTGGCGCGAAAATAAGGCGGATACCCTCATTAGCTGCTCGCTATAAAGCGATTCTTCTCAAGGATTTGTTTCTCCCTTTCGAATAGGTTGATTTGTAATATAAGAATCGCGACGCCNTCTCGCCAGTTATAATTCTGGCAAATTTTTGCATAAAAAAAGAATCTGTCCGACTAGTCGAACAGGTTCTTTTCATAGACGGTATTTTTTCAATTACGGCATAGAGTCAGGGGACTAGCGAGAGGGCCATACTCAAACTTCATGTTGCCGTTCCGGACTGCGCGCCGGACTCCCAAATCCTGAAATTTAATCGGTTATGACCNGTTATCTCAAAGACAGGATAATTCAAACGAGCTGCCAGTTGGGCAATAAGACTGGATTTTCCACAACCAGCCGAACCGCAGATATAGAGAGGCGTAGGCGAAGCCAGTAGCCAGACGCTCACATCGCGGCTGGTTTCATGGAAGATATAGTCGGGATTGGTTTTGGGAGTGAACTGGCAGGGAACGGCATAGTCCTTGACCTTGGCGCCAGAGGTATTGCCACTGAATCCGAGGCCAGCGTCCATTTCCACGGGTTTCAGATTATGCAAGATGTCGATTGCATTCATAATAGCTCCTTAAAACGCGGACAGCCTCCCGTTTGACGGGACGCTATCCGCAAGGTTAAAGTGTTTTGTGGAGGTTGAGATGAATCTGACTATTCCATTAACGCCTGCTGCCAAAATCGCCCTGGAAACTGAAGCCTCAGTTAAGAACAAATCTCTGGAGCAAGCCGCTGGAGATGTGATCGATACATTTTTCACTCTTCACGGCGCGCATGAAGACGGATATGACGCATGGTATAGAGCCAAGGTGGAAGAAGGACTAGAAGAGGCGCGTCAAGGCAAGTTCGTATCCAACGAAGAGGTGGAACGCAGAGCAAAAGCCCGTCGCGAATGGCTACTGCAACAGAAAGCTAATCAACAATGAAATCCATATGGCTCGAATCCGCTCTTGATGATCTGGATGCGACGATTCTATGGGTATCCTGTTATGATCTTGACGCAGCCTTAAAATTGGATGAAGAGGTAGCCCAGCTTGTAAAGAGACTTGAGCAATTTCCTCTTTCAGGCAGGGCAGGAAGAGTGAAAGATACCAGAGAAGCCATTGTAGATAACTATGTTATGGTTTACAGGGTCACAGAAAGGAATATAGAAATCTTACGTTTTATTCATGGGGCAAGACAATATCCTCCATTTCCAGAAGATTAGTCATCCAGCGCAATTTCCCTGCAAAACGAGATATTGAAGGGGTTATCCCGCCAGAGGCCGTTTATCTCGTTGTCCTCATAGTCTTCGCCGAAACGGACAAAGTAAAACTCCTCATCATCAGCATCCATCAAAAACTTATCCGCAAAGTCAATATTGGGATAATGCTCCGGCCAGCCTGTGTATCATTTTAAATCCTTCCAGAACCAGCGCTCGAGCCCATCTTCGACGAGTTGCGTGTCTGCCCATTCGTTCGGCAATGTCTCAACCTCTTTTCTGGTCTGTTCTGGAAGTTAGGCAAGTTTTTGCCTGAAAGAAGCCAGAGTCTTGCCAGTCATGGCAAGAGCGACATCCGATCTGTATCCCATGTGTATTTCTCCTATGCGTTTATTGGCGATATGGTCAGCCTCGGAAACGATGCTCCCTGTTTCACGCAGTCTGCAAAGAGACTGTTCACATCATCACTTCCATAGCCATTAAGAATGTTGGAAATCTAGTCTTTCAGTGCTTCCTGATTGAGAGTTTTTCCGCCAGCAACCATTGCCATGCGAAAACGGCGCTCTCCCGTATCTATCCAGTCCTTTGTTCCTGACAGTTTGCGCGCCTCCTTGAGAGCGACCTCAATTTCAGTGATTTCAGCATGGATATTTTCCTGGTGTTTCTTCAATTCCTATTAAAAGCAAAGTCCCGCGCTGTTTTTTAGACTACGCGGGACGTTTATATACTATAGATTGGTGCCGAAGGGGAGACTCGAACTCCCACTTCCGAACGGAAACTAGACCCTGAACCTAGCGTGTCTACCAATTCCACCACTTCGGCTTCGCAAGAAAATTTATAAAATTTTATACTTCGAGGCAAGTCTTTTTAGTATATATTAAAAAATTTTCTCGTC
>JAAUYY010000011.1 GCA_014804865.1 Desulfovibrio sp. | reverse complement strand
TGTATAGGGCAGACAGCAGACATTAAAGAGCGCGAGATAGGGATGGGCGGCGGGAAACATGAGCAAGGTCGCGAGGGAGACTCCGAAATAGCCGAAACCCACTTCGCTCCAGGAAAAGACGCCGAAGAGCTTCGAGACCTTTAGTTTTACGATGGAGTCGCAACCGCCATGCTCGAGAACTCCGCAGACGCGATCCGAGGCCCTTGTATGGATATTCAGCGATTTTTGGACGAGCAGGAAAGAGAAATAGAGACCGACCAGATTGAAGACAACAAGAAGGACAGTAGAAACGCCAGCCCAGAGCTCGCGGGTAATAAAAAAGTAGCCCAGGAGAAAGATCGCGGCGATCCAGAGAAGCCAGCGGGATAGGCTCGCGACTATCTCGGAGAGGCGATGGGACGGGTAATCCGGCTCGCGCGATTTTTCGTCGGGGAAGGCGAGAAGGGCGACGCCGTTCCAGGCCTTTTTGAAACTATCGAGGTCGACTTTTTCCATCTCGCCCCGCGAATCGTATTCGATGGTTCCCCGATCGGGATCGATTTTCGCGACGATTACGAATATTCCTCCCTTTGTCTGGGCGAGGAACGGCGGGGCGATTTTTACTATTTCGTCCTTGTCGGCGACTTTGATCCCTTCGTTTCGGACGCCGTATTCGGTTAATAAATGGGAGAGTCCGTAGAGCGACTTGAAAGTCATGCCCCGGAACTGTCCGTCCGAAAAGTCCCGCGTGTTGGGAACGCCGAGCGCGGAAAGGAAACGGCTAAAGATCGTCGCGACTGGCATGATCCGGCTTTCTCTTTATTGGTAGGACTGAACCCTGGCGAGAAGATCGTTGCCGTCGATTTCGCCGCTATGGCGCCAGACTTCCTGGCCATTTTTATAAATTATGAAGGTCGGCACGCCGCTTACGCCATTTTCGCCGGCGGTAGCCTGATTCTGATCGATGTCCAGTTGAACGACTGGCGTTCCCGCGCCGAGGAGCTCCTTGACCTGGGCCACGATGGGCATCATCTTTTGGCAATGGGGGCACCATGTGGCGAAAAATTCCACGAGAACTACGGGCGCCTCGTTTATCATCTGCGAATAGGTCATGTCGGCTCCTTTTTTTTAAATTTTATAAACGCCGTTATAGAATTAAAATAAAGAGCCGACTTTGTCAACGCGAGCGGATCGCGGCTATTCAGGGCTTGATCGGCTCTTTCGCGAGGTCGTCCAGACGCGAGGCGGAGCGCTCGACGAAAATATCGGCTATGCCCGGAATTTCGCCGAGGCCCTTGAGGTTGGTTCTCACTTCAAAACCGGCCGCGCGGAGTCGGGATGCCCAGGAGTCTTCGTCGGCTCCGGCCATGTCGTTAACCGCGTGATCTCCGGCGACGATCATGAGCGGCTCGAGCCAGACCTTGCGAATCTTGAGCTTTTTGAGTCTCTCGATCAGCCCGTCGATGGTCAGGGAGCCTTCGACTCCGGCGAGGAAGGCCAGGTTGTCAACTTCGCCCAGGATCGCGGAGGCGCCCTTGAGAGTCAGATCGCTTCTGCCGGTATCGTTGCCGTGGGCCATAAAGACTACGGCGTCGCCGGGCGCGCGTTTGCCGCGCAGATCGGCCAGAACCGCCTTGGCTACCTTGCGGGCGTCCGCGTTGGATTCCAGAAGCGGGCGTCCGAGATAGACCGCCTTGAATTTATTCGGATTTTTCGCGACGTAGAGCAGGGCTGNTCTGGCCAGCCCAGCGAATTCCGCTCCGGCCGTCATATGCAGGGACTGGATAATAACGTCGTCGGCGCCCCGGGCCGCGAGCTTGTCGAGTCCCTCCGCGATTCCGCCCATCCGNTCGCCATGAACGCGGGCTTTCTTTCGNATTTTCTGGGAAGTGAAGGCCCAGACTATGGGCGAGTCCGGAAAGGCGCGCTCGTAGGCCTTTTCGATGCCGTCGTACGCTTTTTGCGCGGCGGGGAGCGATGTTCCGAAAGCGGCGAGCAGGACGCCGGTTTTAGCGGCGCAGGGGAATGGGGAGAGAATAAAAAGGGCCAGGACAATGGGAAAAAATCGACTTAAACGCATAAGAGCCTCCTCAATGACGCGTCGAAGGGGTTAAGTACGGTAGTCGGACTTCGGGGAGATCCCGTCACCGTAGCGCGACTGTTTCCGAATCTCACGGAATTTACCATTGNGCGCGAATCCGCGCTTCNTGTGATACTAATAGGACGACGGGGGNCGGTNAAGATAAGTATTTCGAAAAAACTCTTGCCATAAGCAANTTTTTCATTTAAAATACTTAATCCCTTTTTGGGAAATTATCTGGAGGCACATATGGCAGAAAAGGAAATGGAGCGCGAAGAATTAAATTTCGAAAGCGCCCTGGAAAATTACCTCAACCCCGATTTTGGCGATTTGGAAGAAGGCGCCATCGCCAAGGGAAAAATTGTTCGCATCAATAAGGACAACGTGCTTGTCGATGTAAATTTCAANTCCGAAGGCCAGATTCCCGCNGCCGAATTTCGCGACGCGCAGGGCAACATGACCGTGAAGGAAGGCGACGAAGTCGACGTGTTCGTTGTGCATAAGAACGAACTGGACGGCACGATCGCCCTTTCCTTTGAAAAGGCCAAGCGCATGCAGGTATTCGATCAGCTGGAGAATGTTCAGGAATCGAACAAGGTCATCAAGGGACATATCGTGCGNCGCATCAAGGGCGGCTACACCGTCGATCTCGGCGGAGTCGAGGCCTTTTTGCCCGGNTCGCATGTCGATTTGCGGCCTGTGCCGGACATGGACGCCCTGGTCAATCAGGAATTTGAATTTCGCGTGCTGAAGATCAACCGTCGGCGGAGCAATGTCATTGTTTCGCGGNGGGTTTTGCTCGAAGAAGAAAGAGACGCCAAGCGCCAGGATCTGTTGCAGACTCTCGAGGAAGGGCAGATCGTGCGCGGCAAGGCGAAGAATATAACGGAATACGGCGTTTTCGTCGATCTGGGNGGACTGGACGGACTGTTGCATATAACTGACATGAGCTGGAAGCGCATCCGCCATCCGAAGGAAATGATCACAATGGGGCAGGATCTCGAGCTGAAGGTTCTGTCCTTCGATAAGGAAAACAACAAGGTCTCCCTGGGGCTGAAACAGCTCGTCCCCGATCCCTGGCAGGATATTTCCGAGCGCTTCCCCGTCGGCGCGAAATTCACGGGCAAGGTAACGAATCTCGTCGATTACGGGGCTTTTGTGGAGCTTGAGACGGGCGTCGAGGGGCTGGTGCATATTTCCGAGATGTCCTGGACGCGCAAGTTGCGTCATCCTTCNCAGATGGTTCATCCCGGCGACGAAGTCGAGGTCGTGATCCTGGGCGTCGACGGGGACAAGAAGCGCATCAGCCTTGGAATGAAGCAGGTGCGCCCCAATCCCTGGGAGTTGGTCGCGGAGCGTTATCCCGAGGGCACGATTCTCGAGGGCGTCATCAAGAATATTACNGATTTTGGAATGTTCATCGGCATCGAGGATGGCATCGACGGCCTCATTCATGTCTCCGACATTTCCTGGACGAAAAAGATTCGCCATCCCAACGAGATTTACAAGGTTGGCGACGTTGTGCAGGCGAAAGTGCTCACGGTCGATCAGGAAAACGAGAAATTCACGCTGGGCATCAAGCAACTCGCGGACGATCCCTGGGCGCATGTTCCCGAGACATTCCCCGTCGGACGCACGGTCAAGGGCACGATCACCAATATCACCGATTTTGGTCTCTTCGTGGAAGTCGAGGAAGGAATCGAGGGCCTCGTGCACGTTTCCGAATTGACTGGCAAGAAAGGCAAGGCGGCGCCCGCCGAAGGCTTCCAGGAAGGACAGGAAATTACGGCCAAGGTAATTCACGTCAGCGCCGAAGATCGGCGCCTGGGGCTGTCCATAAAGCAATTCCGCGAGGAAGAGCAACAGAAACCCAAGGAATTCCACGTCGGCCCGCAGGATCTGGGCAATACTCTGGGCACTTTTTTTAAGGCCGCCCAGGAAGAAAACAACTCCGACGAATAATTTATAACAGTCTCGAGGCGAAATTCTCCCCAGGATCGGGCGAGAATTTCGCGCGAAGGCTCGAATTTATATCGCGGTCGATCGCTCGATCGCGATTTTTAGTTAATTTTTACGCTCTGTTTATAATTAATTGGTCTCTGTTTAATTTTATTGTCGGTTACTGATTGGATTTTACGCCCTCGGCGCGTTCCGGCGCGCGGAATTTCTTTTGCCGATTATCGGCAGGTAAATTTAATAGAGCGTTTTATTTTCATTCATTAGACTCCATAGAGCAAAATCGCCAGGCGGAGCGGGAGATCGGGGAAAATCATGAGCGCGATCCACGCGGCTCCGATAAAAGGCCCGAAGGGCAGCCGAAAATCCCAGATATTTCCTTTGCGCGACAGCGCGACAAAGAGGAAGGCGAATAGTCCGCCGCAAGCGGAAAGGAGGAAAAGACAGGGCGCGGCCGAAAGACCGCAAAAAGTTCCGGCGAGGGCGAAGAGCTTGACATCGCCCAGGCCCAGACCGTCCTTTTTTCTTATATATTTAAATGTCAATTTCAGGGTCAGAGCAAGGCCTCCGCAAACCAGGAAGCCCAAAAGAGAATCGCGAAGCGTAAGGCTGGGCGTATAGAGAAGGACGGGCGGAAGCAGGACGTAGGCGCCCAGGGTAAAGGCGTCGGGCAGGACGCGCGTTATCCAATCGACGGCGCAAGCGGCTATGAGGGCGGTCGCGAGGACGACGAGGCATAGGGCGAGAACGGTCGCGCCATAGCGCCATGCNACGGCCGCGCCTACGGCGGCGGGCAGAATTTCCATGAAGAAGTGAAAGACGGGAATGGGACGGTCGCAGACGCGGCATTTTCCGCGAAGAAATATAAAGCCGAATATGGGGAAGAGGCCCAGGGGGGAAATTGGCTCGCCGCAAACGTCGCAGACTGAACGCTTTCGCCAGAATGGCGCGCCGGTAATATAGGCCCAGGCCGCGGCCGAAAAGAAGCTTCCAAAAACCGCGCCGATCATGGCGCCGGAGAGGGTATCGAAGACAAGCGGCAAATTCATGGGAATTGAAAGGCTCTAAAGACGAAGTTATACCAGAGATGGAGGAGGCCGCAGAGCCAGGTCGAATGAAATTTCGTCCAGATACAGCCGAAGATCAGGCTGGGGAAAAAGGTGAGGACGGAGAGGAGACCGGGGGCGAAGATCGTATGGGCGGCGGCGAATCCCGCGCTCGCGAAAATATTTGGCGCTCCCAATAAACGGCTCCCGGGGAAAAAGCTGTTTAATTCGCCTTGCAATAGCGTTCGCCAGGTAAATTCTTCCAGAAACGGGGCGCAGACAAACCAGAGGACTCCCGCGAGATCGCGCGGCAGGGGACGAGCGGGAAAAAAAAGGCCGACAAAGGCGAGAGCCGCGCAGAGCCAGAAAAGGGATGAGGAGAGTCCGCGAAGGAGCGGAGCAAGGGCAAAGGAGCGGAGGATATCGTCGACTGTCACTTCCAGATGCCGGTCAGACAGCGGCCCTGATCCCGGAATTTCTCGAGACGCTCGCATAGCCCNAGCTTGCAAGCTTGCTCCAGATCGGCGCAACCCTGGGAGTGTTTGTTCTCCAGGAAGAGAAGATCGCCGCGATTGACGAAGGCTTCGGCGAGTTCGGGTTCGTAGGCGATGGCCTTGCCGTAGTCCTCGATGGCCTTGTCGAAATTTTTCATATTTTTTCTAATATTTCCGCGATTGTAATAATATTTTCCTTCCATGGGCTCGGCGGCTATGGCGCGTTCGATGGCTTCGAGAGCTTCCTTGTTTTTATTTAGCCCCAGCAGGGCGATGGCCAGGGCGTTGTAGGCGGCCGCGTCGCCGCCGTCGGCTTCGATGCGNTCGCGCAGGACTTTTTCGGCGTCGNCGTAAAGGCCCAGGCGATAGAGAATGAGGCCGCGATCGTAGAGAGCTTCGGGCGTTCGCAAGGCGTCCGCGGGAAGTTGTTTCAGGATTTTCAGAGCCTTGTCCGCTTCGCCCCTTTCCAGATAGACGCAGGCTTTGCCGACTAGCGCTTCGGGGTTGGACGGCTCGGAGCGCAGGGCTGTCTCGAAGGCGTTGTCGGCCGCGCGCAGATTTCCGGCCTCGAAGTAGGCCGAGCCCAGATTGGCGCGAATGGATGCCGAATCTGGCGCCAGGGCGAGCGCCCTGTTAAAGCTTTCGATGGCCTGTCGCGTCTGTCCGCATTGCAACTGCGCCATTCCCAGTCCATTCAGGGGGGCGGGATGGGCTCCCGAGGCGGAAAGAGCCGTGAAAAGATCGATGCTCTGGCGACAATCGCCGCGAGCGTAGGCTTCCATCGCCGAGCGCATGGTCGAGTCGCGTTCCGGCGACGGAGCGAGATGGGAGCGCGGCGCGCAAGCGAAGAGGGCGAGCGAGAGAGCGAAAAGAGCGACAAGATCCGCCAGATAGTGTTTCATTGTCTTTCCTTGCGGAGCTGCTCGAGGGAATAGGCTCCCTCGATAGCCAGGGGCGAAGCCAGGGAAGGAATATATATCGAGAAAACGCGCTCTGGGCTTTCCAGATGGATCAGCTGTTCGCTGGAATAGCCCAGCGGCCCGAAAACAAAGCGCGCCGAACCGGCGGTCGTCAGAGTCTTCCCGTTTACTCTCGCCCGAACATCCGGAGGCAGGGCGACCATTTCGCGACGGGATCCGTCCGCGTTCAACTGATAGAAGCCGTCGCCGTCCAATTGGACGACAGTTTTCTGTCTCGAAAGCATGGCGTCGACCCGCGCGCGCGACAGGGCGGAGACTATTCTCGAGGCTGTTTCCTTCATTTCCGGCGTTTTGGGGACGAAAAAAGCGACGCCCAGGCCGAGAGCCGCGCCGATGATCGCGAGGCAGAATAAAAGCTCGATGAGCGTGAAGCCATTAGCGGCGATCCGACGCGTCGACATTATAAATATCCGCGTCGTAGCCGTCGCCGCCCTCGGTTCCGTCGGCTCCATAGCTTACAATCTCAAAGGGGGAGCCTTGCCCGGGGGCGGTATAGACGTACTCGTTGCCCCAGGGATCCTGGGGAATCTTCGCCATGTAGCCGTTCTCGGGATAATTCCTGGGCGTCCTGCCCGAAACGGGCTTTTCGACAAGCGCGTCCAGACCCTGATCCGTAGTCGGATAGAAGCCGTTATCCAGGTAAAATTTCTTGATAGCGGTGGAGAAATTCTCGATTTGCAATTTCGCCTGGGTCACGCGCGCCTTGTCCGGTTCGTCCATGAGACGCGGCGCGACGACGGCCCCGAGGATGCCCAATATGACTATGACGATCATAAGTTCGAGCAGAGTAAATCCCGCGTCGGCGTATTTTTTNTTCATAAGATTTTCCTTGGCGTTTTCNTTCACAATACCTGGCGGCAGATCCAGTTCGCGCGAGTTTTCGTAAGCCAGCCGACTGTCTCCGAGCTGTTTTTCGCCGCTCCCTGTTTGACGGTCGCGATTACGCGATACCAGCGGCTATGATTATTCAGGACGCCGGTGGGCGGGCGGACGATTCCCCTGGCGGCGAAAACGTCGTTTTCCCAGCCAGACGGCAACTCGTCGCCTTTGGCCNCTCTCGCCGCCTCGAGGTCTTCCATGAGGCCGACGGCCTGGGGCAAGTCGTCCGCGAGACCCCAGCCGACGATTGTNGTCATGGAATTGATATTGATGGGCCCGCGCGACCAGAGCGAGCAATTGTCGANCAACCCCGGAGCTTCAGAATCGCCCAGCAATACTTTTTTTGCAAGCTCCTCGTCGATGTCNGGCCAATAAACAAGGGTTAGCTCCGACAGGCTCTCGGGCGGACGCCTCGGCGGTATATAGGGCGTTTCGCGATCCAGGTACCAGCGCGCGGCTTCGTCCGAAACCGGCTTTTCTCCGCCCCAGGCGAGGAGTTCGCTCACGAAACGGCGAGCGGCGATTCTCGCGTTGTCCTCCCCCTTTTCGTAGCCGCGGGCGACCAGAAGACGGGCGACAATTTTCTCCAGCATTTCGATATAGCGTTCGGCGCGTATTCGNTCCGAACGCGTGTTGGGAAAGATCGCCCGCAAAGGGAATCTGGCGTTCTCGTCCTCGATCCTGATCTCGATATCCGCTCGCTTCAATAAATTCGAATAGTCTTTTAGCCATTCNGCGAAACGCCTGTTCTTCGCTTCCATGCTTTCCGGAATTTCCGGGGGAGTCTGGAAGTCGCGAACCAGGAAACGGGCGGCGAGAGCNTCGCAACTCGCNAGAAGCGGTTTGGAGGTCAGAGANGCGCGCGTCGAGCGCGAGAAGGCNGNATCGAGCAAGGAATCGCGACCCAGATCGAGGCTGATAACGGCCAGGGCGGCCATGAGAAACAGGACGATTATTAGTACGGCTCCCTCTTCAGAAGCTTTCTTCTTCCCACTCGACATCGACGCTCCCCGGGAAAACAGGAAACAGGATTTCTTTTTCTTTTTCGCCCGAGGGCGTCCAGGTCAGACGCATGGCGACCGGCTCGGGTTTCAGATCTTCTTTCTTCCACGCGGAGAGTCTTTTGCCNTCCGCGTAAACCATTTCGAAAGACGCCCGCGAAATATTGTCCATGAGGGTCGTCTCAAGCCAGGGGAAGTCGCCGGACAAGCCGCAATGCTCTCTTTCCCGCCGGATCAAGGCGTATTCGCGCTCGCTTTTGCGCAAGACATATTCGACGCAGACCGCTCGTCCGGGAGAAGGGGAGTCGCCGGAAAGACTGGTCCCTCCCGCGAATGAGAGCAGCGTTCGCGACGTTTTATCCTTTTTGTCGTCCCTTTTTCTGTCCATGGCTTCGTAAAACTCGTCGGAAAGCTCGATCGAGTCCGTAGCCGGCGGCGGCAAATTCGCGTTTTCCTCGCCCGGAAAAATCATGGTCGCCATGTCGTTATCGAGAAGCGCCAAAACGATTCGCTCTTTTTCCCTTTCGGCGACGATTCGAGACGCGTCGACTCCGCTCTGGGCCGTCATATTCCAGGTCTGAAACATGACCGCGCCGATTATCGCGGTCAGCGCCATGGCGATGAGCAGTTCAAAAAGCGTAAACCCCGCTTCAGGGGAAGACGAATTCCTCGATCGATATTTCACGCGCGCCTTCGGAGACGGTTAGCTCTATCTTTCGTCCGCCCTCGACATCCGAGACCGTCGCCCGCCAGATCATTTCCGGATAATCCGGCGCGAAGGATCCCTGGGCGGCGCCCTTGAGTCCCCGGGTTTTGAGAGTTAAAAGCTGATCGCGGCCAAGAACCGAAGCCCGATCCGCCCAGCCGCTGTCCGCGATTCGCGAGAGATTTTCGCCGGTCGCTCGCAGGCTTACGAGGGAAACGGAACTCAGGATCGCGAGCGCGATCAGCGCTTCCAGCAATGTAAAGCCAGAGGATCCGCGATTTTCATCCATCGTCGCGGCGCCTGATTCGCATTTCCAAATCGAGCAAATTGTTTGAATCCCTGCGCAAGGTCATCCGCTCGATAATGGCCTTGTCGAGGGCTTCGGCCAGGGAGAGAAAGCGCATGGCCTCGCCCAGATAAAGGGAGCGGGCGCGCAGATCCAGTATCTCGCCGGATTTGTCAGACGCCGGGCGCAAATTTTCCAGGCGATTGCCCAGCCCCGCGCTCGCCGCTATCCTGTTCGCCTGGGAAAAAAGAGAGCCGCCGCTTTCGGCGGACGACAAAGCGCCGCGGGCCGCTTCGTAACGCGCGATTTTTTCTTGAGTTTGGTCGTATTGGCGCTTGGCGCTCTCGAGCGTCTTTTCGCTGGAGATGGAAAATCGCCAGAGTCCGATCCCGCATGCGATAAGAATCGCGAAGAGAGCGAGGCAAACGCGAAGGAAAGCTGGCTTCATCGCCGCGTCCTCGCCAGATCGAGCTCGAATTCGATCAGAGTTCCTTTATTGTCCCCCTGCCCCGAGGCGGCGTTGACGATTCTCGCCGAAGTTACGCCGTCAATGCTCTCCGCTTTGTTTTTCAGCGCGTCAACGTCTTCGTAGGCTTTCGCGCGCCCGTTTAGTCTCGCGCTTTTTTCGTCCCAGGTAAGTC
>JAAUYY010000010.1 GCA_014804865.1 Desulfovibrio sp. | reverse complement strand
AATTTGCTGGGATTTTCGATTTCCAGAATTTCGCCCGACAGGAGTTCCGCCTTGTAAACGACCGACGGAGAAGACGCGATTAAATCTACCTGAAATTCCCGCTCCAGCCTCTCCTGAATAATCTCCATATGGAGAAGGCCCAGAAAGCCGCACCGAAAACCAAAACCGAGCGCTTGAGACGTTTCCGGCTCAAAACTCAAGGCCGCGTCGTTCAACTGCAATTTTTGCAAGGCGTTTTTCAAATTTTCGTAATCGGCGGAATCCGACGGATAAAATCCGCAAAAAACCATCGGCTTTACTTCGCTGAAACCCGCCACAGGCTCGCTCGCCGGATTGGAGGCGAGGGTGATGGTGTCCCCGACCCGAGCGTCGCCCAGCTCTTTAATCGCGCCGCATAAATAGCCGACCTCCCCTACGCCAAGCTCCTCGACGTCGACGGATTCTGGCGAAAATACTCCCAGTTTTTGAACTTCGTATTCGCGTCCCGTATTCATTAGACGGATCTTGTCGCCCTTGCGTATCTTTCCATCGAACACGCGAAACAGGGTAACCACGCCCTGATAACTGTCATACCAGGAATCGAAGATAAGAGCCTTTAGCGGCGCGTCAGGATCTCCTTCCGGAGGCGGAATACGTTGGACAATGGCTTCCAGTGTCTCCTCAATGCCCACGCCGTTTTTCGCGGAAACTGGCAGAGCCTCCGAGCAATCCAGGCCGATGCTGTCTTCGATCTCCCGTTTTACGCCTTCCACATCCGCCCCCGGGAGGTCGATCTTGTTAATTACTGGCACTATTTCATGATTATTGTCTAGAGCCAGATAGACGTTCGCTATAGTCTGCGCCTCGACGCCCTGCGACGCGTCGACGACAAGGAGCGCGCCCTCGCAGGCGGCCAGCGAGCGCGAGACTTCATAGTTAAAATCGACATGACCCGGAGTATCGATTAAATTAAGCTCGTATTCTTTTCCGTCTTTGGCGACGTAGGGGATGCGGGCGGTCTGCGCCTTGATGGTAATGCCGCGCTCGCGCTCGAGATCCATTTTGTCGAGATATTGATCCTTCGCCTCTCTTTCGCTTACCAGCTTGGTAAACTCCAAAACGCGATCGGCCAGGGTGGATTTGCCGTGATCTATATGCGCGATGATGCAAAAATTTCTGATTCTTTCTCTGGGCGTCATACGCTCCCCTATAAATCTCTTTGGCGTGTATCAATAAACGCGGCCATTAACCCCGCGAGCCGACGAGCCTGACTATAATTTCGTCGTTGGGCCAGATTTGACGATCCGGAGTCAACAATTTTCCGTTTCTGATAACCAGCGCCGTTTCTTCTTCCAACCCAAGCGCCAAAAGCAACTGTCTCGCGGTCTTTGCCCTGGGCAAGGAGACGAGCCTCTCGTCTGGCAAAATTCGGACGGCGATTCTCGAGCCTGTCCAGTTCGGAGAAACGATCTCGGGCTTTTTTTCCATATTCCTACCGTTTTACCAAATTTCTTGAAATTATACGCGGAATTTAAATGCGAACGGAAATAAATGCAATCGCGGGAAACATTTTTTTCCAATTTCGTCGCGCTCGCAAGCTTAAGCCGCCGAAAAGACTGGATAACAAATTTTTATAAAAATATTGATTAATAACCCTTCGCGGGTTACTCTAATTTTGAATTTTTATGTAGCGCCAGGAGAGCCATTCGTTCGCCAATCATCCGACGGATGTTTGAGCATAGAGCAAATTTGGTTGTTAAGGGCCGATTCGAAACTCGTTTTACAGGAGGGAAAATTATGGATGGAGACGGGTCTCGCAAAAAGTCTTCGGCTCCGGTCTGGAAATGGCTGTTCAGCGGTCTTTGCGGAGGAGTCATCCTCGCGGGCGTGTTCGCCTGGGCTCTGAACGCCACTGATCAAAGGCAATTCTGCGCTTCCTGCCATATCATGCATGAAGCGGCGGTTACGCAGAAAAAAGGCATGCACGCGAATTTGTCGTGCAACGAATGTCACGCTCCTCACGCGCTAATCGACAAGATTCCCTTCAAGGCTGTCTCCGGCGCGGAGGACATAATAGGCAACATGATGGGCAAGACGCCGCCCATGCCGCCCAGCCAGAAACAGCGCGATGTCATCAACGCCAATTGTATCGCCTGTCACGGGCCGGTAAACAAAACCGTAGCCAGTATGGCGGTAAAACCCTATTGCGTAGATTGTCATAGAAGCGTGGCGCATATGCGCTTCGCCCCAATAAGCGAAAGGACGGTTGGATATGAATAAAAATCTTTCCGCGGCTCTTGGAAGTCTGGTCTGTCTTCTTTCCCTCGCGCTTTGCGCCTGTAGCGACGTAAGCACGGAACTCAAACCGCCAGTGTACAAGACAGGCATTAATCCCGAAAACATAAGCATGGACGCTTTCAAGGCGCAGTTCCCCAATCAGTACGAAACGTATATGTGGAACAATCGCGACAAGGAAATGACCGTCTATAAAGGCTCCATCAACTATCATAAAAACGACAACGTAAATCCTCTGCCCGTAGGATATAAATACGCGCAGCCATACCTCAAAAATTTGTGGCTCGGTTATCCCTTCATGTACGAATACAACGAAACTCGCGGCCATACTCTCGCCATAGATGATTTCGTCAATATCGACCGCATTAACCGATACGCGGAGAAAGGCGGCTTGCCCGCGACTTGCTGGAATTGCAAGACGCCCAAGATGATGAACTGGATCCGCGAATACGGCGACAAGTTCTGGGCTATGGACGTAAACTCCTTCCGCGCCCCGGACAAGGTTAACGAGATTCAGAACTCCATTTCCTGCGCGACTTGCCATGATCCGGCGACGATGGAATTGCGTCTTTACTCCGTCCCGCTCCAGGATTGGCTAAATCGTTCCGGACGCGATTGGACAAAGATTTCGCGCAACGAAAAACGCAGTCTCGTCTGCGCCCAGTGTCATGTCGAGTACTATTTCACAGCCAAGGGCAATGGCCCGACCGCGAAGCCCGTCTTCCCGTGGGACAACGGTTTCGGCCCCGGCGATATGTACGAATATTACAAGACTCACGGGCCCAAGAACGCCGAAGGCAAGGAAACGCAGTTCGTCGACTTCGTTCACGCCGCTTCCAAGACGCCCATTATCAAGATGCAACATCCCGATTACGAGACATGGATCGACGGGCCTCATGGCGCCGCGGGCGTATCCTGCGCCGACTGCCATATGCCCTATATGCGTCAGGGCGGCGCGAAATTCTCCAGCCATTGGATGACTTCGCCGCTGAAGGATCCCGAAATGCGCGCCTGTCGCCAGTGCCATCTTGACAAGACTCCCGAATATCTGAANAGCCGCGTGCTTTATATCCAGAGCAGAACATTCGCCCAGCTTCTGAAGGCGCAGGAAGAGTCGGTTCGCGCTCACGANGCGATTCGTCTCGCCAGCGAATGGGATGGCTCGAGAGCGGCCAATTATGATCAGTTGCTCGCCGAGGCTCGCGAAATCAATCGCAANGGNCAGTTATTCTGGGATTATGTCTCGGCCGAAAACGGCGTCGGCTTCCANAACCCGACCAAGGCTCTTGACACTCTGATGACCTCGATGGAATGCAGTCAGAAAGCGGTTCAGCTCGCCGAGGAAGCTACCAATTTCGGGATAGCTCCGATTATGNCGCGGGATATAAAGGAGATCGTGCCCCCAATTCTTAACTTGAGCAGAAAGTTGCAACAGGATAGGGAATTCCTGGACAAGAATCCCTGGACAAGAATCCTGCCGACTCTGCCCGAAGCTCAACAAGTATGGTTTGGTCAGGACTATCGTCCTGTCAGCCAGCGGACAGCGGCTCCGCAACCGCCCGCGGAACAACCCGCCGCTCCCCACCAATAACTGATTATCGATTCGGCGCCTTTAGCGCGCCGAATATGAAAAAAGGGCGCCTTATGGCGCCCTTCGTTTTTAGCGTTTATACTCTTGTCTCTTTTATCAATCCTTATTGAGCTTCGCGTATTCTTCCGGCGTAAGCAAACCGGCTGGCGGCCCGTCCAGACGGATTTTAACGATCCATCCCTCTCCGTATGGATCTTTATTACAGAGCGATGGATCGTCGTCCAGCGCAATATTTTTCTCGATGACTTCGCCAGCGACGGGCGAATTTATTTCGCTTGTCGCTTTTACCGATTCGATGCTTCCCAGATTTTCGTCCTTTTTGACGCGAAGCCCGACAGCGGGGGTCTCGACCCAAGTCGCTTCGCCCAAAGATTTTTGCGCGTAATCTGTAACGCCTATTGTCGCGACATTTCCCTCGATTTTTATCCAAAGATGAGTCGGCGCGTAAGCCAATTCTTTCCGTATTTCCTCTTTCATCGACCTTCCCCGTATATATTTTGCGATTATTGTTCAGGGCTATATGAAACGCGGGGCTGACGAATCGCGGCTCCCAGAGCTTCTTCGAGCGAGGGGTGCGCGATCATGATCCCGTTTAATTTTTCCGGATCGTAATTGCCGGCGACAAACAATTCGGCGGCGGCGACAAGATTGGCCGCTCCTCCGCCAATCGCCGCAATACCCGCGAGATCGCCATTTAACCAAACCGCTTTGACGAAGCCTTCGGTCTGGGCTCGAGCCTGCGCGATTGGATTCGCGGCCAACTTTGCGAGAGAAATTTCTACCTTTCCAATTTTCCCCGCTTCTCTCGCAGTCAGGCCAGCGCGAGCTATTTCTACGCTTCCGTAAACGCAAGACGGAATTGGGCCCGGCGAGTACTCTTTATCGATTTCGCTTAAAATCCGACGCGCCGCGTACGCTCCCTGACTCGCGGCCGCATGGGCTAAAAGGGTTTTGCCATTGCAATCTCCTATGGCGTAAACATTTTCAGCCGCGCGGAGACAAGCGTCGACTTTAATAAAATCCCGGTTGTCTAATCGGCATCCCAAAACCGATATATTTAATTCTTTCGCGCCCCCGACTCGTCCGACCGCGATCAACGCTTTTTCCGCTTCGATTCGCGTTCCTTCCTCGAGATCGAGAAAGGCTCGATCCCGAACGTTTCGCAATTCTTTCGGCTTATTGTTTGTAAAAATTTTAATACCGCGTTTAGCGAGGATTTTTTTAAGCTCCGAGCCAATATCGTCGTCTTCCCCAGGCGCGAGACGGGGCGCCGCTTCGACAATGGTTATTTGAGTTCCGCAAGAGGCGAAAAAACTCGCGAATTCCAGTCCTATGGCGCCAGCTCCGATTACGCAGAGGCTTTGCGGAATATAATCGAGCGCGAGAAGATCGTCGCTGTCCAGAAGAACTTTATGATCCGGCGCGATCGCAGGAANAAACGCCGGCTTGCTTCCCGTAGCGATTATTATGATTTCGCAATCGATGTCGTCGNTTCCGCCGTCGGATCGGTTTATTCTGACGCGATNCGGAGAGATAATTTCCGCTCTTCCGTCAAAAATTGTCGCTCCCATCTCNGTCAGACTGATCGGGATTGCTCGCGACGAGGCTCCGACATATCTTTTTATCCGTTTACGCAAAGCTTCAAATTCGACCTTGAGATCTCCCGATAATTCTCCGAAGCGAGCNAGAGATCTCGCGGCCTCAATGGGCGCGGTNGCCGCCAACATCATTTTTGTGGGAACGCACCCTTTATTAAGGCAAACTCCTCCCCACTGGCCNTCTTCGATAACCGCGACTTTGCGACNGGCNCCCGCCAGAATTCGCGAGGCTTCCAGGCCGCCTGGGCCGCATCCGATAATGGCGACGTCGTATNTCACATNTCCTCCCGAGCGCGGAAAACNTTTAATTCGCGTAAGNAAAAATTTTGACTCTGTTTAATTTTATTGTCGATGGCTGNCAGTGAAGTTTAATGGAGCGATTTATTTTAATGCGCGTTTGCGGGAATTGTCGTCGCNGGAGCGACGAAGGGCGAGAGTNGGAAGCGTCGGGGCGATTCGGGATCGTTATGACATGAAAAATGTAGAAGACGCCTGGACTCCGNGGTTAATTTCAGATCGGCTTGATATAAGGGGAACGCTGGAAAAAAATAGCGATTCATGTTAGGAAAATTTTCATAACGGGCGTTTCCGGCGTCAGTATCCTTGGCGGGGTTCGGCGATGGGAACGCGCGTTTTTATTTTGGCGAAGCTAAAAAGAGAGACGCATACCGAGCATGAATTCGTTGTTATAGGGTTCGTTGCCGATTTCGTATTTGCGACCGTTGATCGTCGTACTGACTTCGTTATATCCCAGGCCCACAAATCTGTACGAAGCGTCCAGAGCGAGGGTTTCATTGACGCTAAAAGATACGCCCGCGCCCGCGTTCCAGGCAAAATTCGCGAACCTGTCGTCCATCGAGAGCTTGTCGCCATTATTGAGCGTCAGATCGTAACCGGTGTAATTAAAGGCTATTCCCAGACCGCCGCCAATATAGGGCGTCAGGCTGGTGTCATTATGGAAATCCCAGAATACGTTGCCGAATAGGGTGGAATTATTCCAAACGCCTTTGACTTCCTTGGCGAAAATTCCATAATCCGACCAACTTCTCTCGCTGTTTCCGCGCAAAGCTCCCTCTATTTCCACGCGCAAGGGAATCATCTGTTGCGGCCAGAAATCGTATCCGGCGGCGAGACCTCCGCCAAGCGTAAACTGGCTATAAGTATCTATTCCTACTCCCCCCAAAGAGGCCGAGCGCGAAACCGGCCCTGTATTCTGGATGCTCATTAAAAATTTTGGAGCCAGATAAAATCCCTCGGCTTGAGCCCTGGCTGAAAAAATGAGGCAAAAAGCCGCGACAAACAGGCAAAAGACCCTCTTCATATCGTCCTCCTCCCGACGAATTTACCATTTATAAATTTGCGAACGAGCGTCGCTAAAAACAATTTTCGGAAAGAATTCGTTCGACTTTAGGAGGAGGAGGGCGCGAGCCGTCGCCTATAAAAACTGAGAATTTTTACAATTATTACATAAGTTTATGAGTTAATCGCAGCGAGAGGAAAGCTAACAACCAATTGAAATCACAACATGTTGACAGGATCCAGATCCAGAAAAATTTTTAATCGCGCGGGCGCGGGGCGACTAATTATTTTAAAATACAGCGCGCGGATATTTTTCCAGTCTTGAGCTTTCAAAAGACACTGAAATCTGCGCATGCCTCTCAAAAGGGGTATTGGAGACGGAACGGGGCCAAGCGCCGCGACGCCCAGTCTTGCCCCTTCTTTTCGGACGAAGGCTCGCGTTTCCTGCACGGCCGCGAAGGCGGCCTCGTCCGCGCGCGGAAAGGAAAAGCGGAGGATCGCCAATTTGACGAATGGCGGATAGAGTTTTTTTCGCCTCCGGGCCAATTCCTCCTCGTAAAATCCCTCGTAGTCGGAGTTCAGAACATATTTCCAACAATAATGATTTACATTTCTGGTCTGAATCAGCGCGCGTCCGGCTTTTTGGCCCCGCCCCGCGCGCCCTCCGGCCTGCACCAGAAGTTGAAAGGTTCGTTCCGCGGCGCGATAGTCCGGCAAATTCAGTCCTATGTCTCCGTCCGCGACTATGGCCAGCGTCACGTTGGGAAAATGGTGCCCCTTGGACAACATTTGCGTGCCGACAAGAATGGGCGAACGATTAGCCCGAAAATCTTCGAGAATTTCGTCCACTTTTCCCTTGCGGCGCGCGCTGTCTCGATCCATGCGCAGTATCTCGCGTCCGGCGATAGTCTCGAGTCTCTCGGCTATCTTTTCCGTGCCCTCCCCTATGGGCAAAAAATTGGCTCGATGGCAATCGGGACACGGCGAGGGATAGGGAGCGGAATAGCCGCAGTAATGACACATGAGCTTTTTTGAACTCTTGTGATAGCTTAAGCCTATCTCGCAATGGGGACAGCGCAATACTTTGGCGCAGTCAAGGCAATAGATCATGGGCGCGTAGCCGCGCCTGTTGAGCAACACAACCGCCTGCTCGCCTCTATCGAGGCACTCAATTAAAGCTTTTTCGCTTTCGGGAGCGAGAAGACCGACGCCCTCCGCCCCAGCCTGGATAGTGCCCGGAGATATTTTGCCAGTCCCGGCCCCGATATTGACAAGCTCTACCGGCGGAAGAGCGCGTCCGCTTACCCGAGAGGAAAGTATGGATACGGGGATCTGTCCGGATCTCGCCGAATAAAATGTCTTTATATCCGGAGTGGCCGAGCCCAGAATTAAAGCTCCCCTATTTTTTTGCATTCTAAACCAGGCGACTTCCTTCGCGTGATAGGGGAAGCCTTCGTCCTGTTTAAAAGACGCGTCGTGCTCTTCGTCCAGAATGATCAGCCCGGGCGTATGGACAGGAAGAAACAGAGCCGAGCGCGCGCCCACAATAAGCGACGCCTCGCGCGTCGCCGCCAGCCCGCGGAATAAATCGCTTCTCGCGCCGGAAAATTGATAGCCATGATAAAGTCGCGGGATTCCGCGAGGAAAAACGCGCGCCGCGTCCGCGAACAACTTGTGGGCAAGCGCGATTTCCGGAGCGAGCAAAAAAACCGATTTGCCGCTCGCGAGACACTTTTTAATAAGTTCCAGATAGACGGCGGTCTTGCCGCTTCCGGTAACCCCGTACAATAGTCGGCATTCCGCTTCCTCGCTATTTAGCGCGCTCTCAAAAGCGTCGAGAGCCTTTTTCTGTTCGGCGGTCAGCGCGAAATCCGCGACTTCGATCGGAGCGATCTCGCGCTCGACTTCGTCGAGAAATCCGACGTATCCCGCCGCCAGGAGCTTGTTCAGCGCGTCCGCGTATCCGGCGCCGAAATTTTGGGCCAGTTGTCTTCTGGTCGCGAATCCTTTTTCATGCAGGAAATCAAGCAAGGCGATTTGTCTTTTCGCCGCCGGGCGAACTGGCCAGGGCGGATCGATCTTGACCTCTAGAGCTTCCTCCGCGCTTGAGTTTCTTCGTCTGGCTTCAAATTCCCCCTCGCCTTTGACGAGGGCTGTCGCCAGTCTCACTCTCCAATCTTCGTCGAGCGCCATTATCCGCTCCAGGTCAAAAATTTCCGCGCCCTTGCGGAAGCGAAAATCGCCGCTCTTTAACTCCGTCGGCAGCATATGACCGAAAACAGATCCGAGGGGAGCGGCCTGTCTGGCCGAAAGGTCGTTCGCCAAGGCGAGAAGCTCTTCGTTTAAAATTGGCTCCCTTTCCAGCGGCCACAAAATATTTTTACAGGCCGTTTCCGGCGGAAGATCGCTTTTTTCGTCAATCGAGACGATATAACCGCATCGGATCTGTTTTCCAAGGGGAATCGCCGCCCGCATTCCAACCTTCCAGAAGCCGTCGGGAAAATAACGCGGCAATCCGTAGGTCAGCGTCGCGAAAGGAGGAAAAAGCAGCGCGATTTTAGCGAACATAACAACAAACGCGGAAAAATAAGTTAAGGAACGGACGCGACGCTATCAATATTTATACTTTATACTCTCTATTGACAAAGCGCGGGTCGTCGCCAGACGCGACCCGACAGCGTCCTTGCGAATATAGCGCGAGCTCGATAGAAAGAAAATTGTCAGAACCAAAAATTTTAGGTATTTTTCTTGCATAACTTTTGTATTTACGCGCCGGATTTTTAAAGCGGAGCGCTATTAAAATAACCGCCTTATGAGGGCGCCTCGCCGAATAAGCGGGCAATCGCGCTTTTTTCCGCCAAGTTGTCCGAATCAATGAAAATATCCCAGTATGGGATATTTCCATTCAAGACATTTATACGCTTCCCGGAGGTGTCATGCCCCAATTAAATCAGCTTACCAACAAGTTCCCGCAAAATCAGGACATACATATGAGCACGCCCGGGCACGCGCTCTGGGTCAGCTGGCATAGGGATCTGCCTCCCGCCATAAATCAGACGCTGCTCAATTACGGAGGAATGCTCGTTAGTTCGAGCGCCGATCAATCTCTCTGGTTCTTTTTTACAAACGACGTATTTCTGGCGCTGGCCCGTCTTTATATCTGGGACAAATTCGAACCGTTGCCGGTCGCCATCGAGCTTTTCCCCGGACGCCTCCAGCTAACGCAAAAAAGAGAAGCGAGCATCGCGATCGAGGCCATGCTCGCCTCCCAGGAACTTTATCCCCATGAAAGCCTCGATTTATTTATTCATCCATCGAGCAAGCAAAGCTTAACCTTTATACCCGGGATAACTTTCGAGCGCGCGGCCATGAGGCAAGGCATGATGTCCTGCGACTGGCAAACGCCGATTGTCGACGAGCGTCTGCCTTATTCGTCCACGCAAACCTGGTTTGTGGTCATCCACCCGCTAGGCAATCCGATCGATAAAAAATTTCAGGCCGGATGGAGCGCGATGTTCGCCCGACTGGAAGAGCTTTTGCAAGAGCTTAAGCTCAAATTTATAGTACAGGACGGCTTTGTCATTATCTCGCTGGACAATCTCCTGACCATGCGCTCGTTCCTGAAGAAATACTTGAGCGTTTTCGATAAGGAAAAACAGGATGGCGGCGCCTATTGGCCCTGCGTCTGCGTTGTGGCTGAAAAGAAAAATTTAAATTTTAATAGCGATCTGCCTAAAAAGATAGGGCTGAAGTGGGATAATCTCATGCCCGATTTCCCATATCTAAGCTATCGCAACGCTTACCTCGCGGGAACGGATTTCGTCGTAAAGGATTTGCGCTTCTCCGGCGCCCAGACGAACATGGACAGCTGGTGCAATGTCATGCTCAACGAGAACAGCGTAAGCGCCAGATCCATTCCCATTATCATGTCTTCCCACCTGGCTTCCTCGGACTCAAATCAGGAATGCTTTTATTGCGGACTTCATAATCACAGCGCGGTCGAATGTCCGTCCCGAAATTTTTTCCCGACCCAGCCGGATTCCGGACAAAACCTCGCTACCCTTGACCTTGACGATATCAATAAATCTTTTCGCCAAATCGAGCTTACCCTGGCGTCCAAAGGATCCGCGGGGTTCGGCGAACTCCTGGAAAATGAGACAAACGAATCGATCCTCATGCGGGCGATTCTCGATATTAACGCGCCTTCCCAGCTTCGCAATGTCTCCAAAAACTGGCTTTACAAGTTAAAAGAGCCAAGCCCCGACGAGGAAACGCCTGTAAGAGACGACAGCCCTGCCTGGGATCTTCTGGACAAGCTGGCCAATTCGCCCGCTTCCGCGCTTCCCGCCCTCGACAAGGAATTGGCCCAGACTATAACGCGTATTCCGCGCGATCCCCGTTTGCGAATGTTGCGCGCTTTTATACTGATCGAGCGCGACGATCCGGCCCAAGCCATAACCTTGTTCAAGGAAGCCGCGGCCATTACCCCCTCCCCCGCCCTCCAGGCCTGGAACGAATACTTGCAAGCGCGGGCTATGGAGTCAATGGGACAATACGCTCAAGCGTCCGCTATGTACGGCCAGATTCAACGGATCATGCCCAACTGGAAGGAGCTGACCTATCGAGACATGGTCTGTCGCGTAAAGATGGGTTTCGCCGAGCAGATAACCGGACAGGTAAAAACCCTCGTCAAAAGCGAACCCGAATATTTCAATCGTTTCCTCATCGATCCATCCCTGGAGAGAGGACGGCTGCTCATTCTTTCGTCTCTTTACGATTTAATGGAAGTCGCGAAGAAAAGCGCCGAAAACGAAAGCGCGGCGGCGAACGCCATCGCGGCCAAACTCGACGCGTGGTTCCCGGAAGATCACCCTGTGCAGGGAATGATGGGACAGAAAGTCGCGAGTCTGCAATCGCTGGGAAATATTAATAATTACATGGCATATTTGCAGATGGTCAAGACGCGACCGCAACTTGAAAAAGATCTGAACGACAGCATCCAGAGAGAAATCGAGGAACTGCGCAACCGCTACAAGGCCTATCTTGACGTGCTCGAAGAGATAAGAGACGAAGCGTCGTGGTTTCCCTTTCCAAACGCGCTTCGCGATTTTAGCGCCGACTTCAACGCCGGGGCGGGAATAATCAACTGGGCCTTTTCGAGCAACTTCAACGATTCCGAGACATTTAAGCAGGCCCAAACAAAATTGCCCCAACTCGATGATTTTCTGCATCGTCTCAAAAAGAAATTGCGCTTCCTCCGAACCGTGCGCGACGGCACATTGTTCGGGCTAACCATGTTCAAGACCTTTATCTGGATCGAAATCGTCGGC
>JAAUYY010000009.1 GCA_014804865.1 Desulfovibrio sp. | reverse complement strand
AAAGCGCGACCTTCCTCTCAACCGAAAAATATCATAGTTCGCGGGGCGCGAGTCCATAACCTGAAAAACATCGACGTCGATATTCCATTGGGAACGATTGTCGGAATAGCGGGAGTGTCGGGTTCGGGCAAATCGTCCCTCGCGATCGGGGTTCTTTACTCCGAGGGTTCGCGCAGATATCTCGATTCGCTCTCGACTTATACGCGAAGACGATTGACGCAGACGCGCAGGGCGGACGTTGACGAAGTTCTCTATATTCCTCCGGCGCTCGCCTTGCGCCAGCGTCCGGGCGTTCCCGATATTCGGAGCACATTCGGCACGGGATCGGAATTGCTAAACAGCTTGCGCCTCATGTTTTCGCGGCTGGCCAGGCATCGCTGCCCAAACGGGCATTATTGCGAGCCTTCTCTCAATGTCGCCGCCGAAAAGGAACTGACCTGTCCGGTCTGCGGGGTTCAGTTCTATGGGCCGTCCGCTGAAGATCTGTCTTTTAATAGCGCGGGGGCTTGCGGGCGTTGCGGAGGAACGGGCTCGGTCTGGACGGTCGACCAATCGACTCTCGTGCCAGACGAGTCGCTGACCATTGATCAGGGCGCGGTCGCTCCGTGGAATAGCTTAATGTGGTCGCTCATGACCGACGTCTGTCGCGAAATGGGAGTGCGGACTGACATTCCCTTTCGTGATCTTACGGCCAGGGAGCGGGACATTGTCTTTCATGGGCCCGCGGAAAAAAAGCGAATATTATATAAAGCGAAAAATTCCAACACGGCCGGGGAGCTGGATTTCACCTATTACAACGCCATTTATACGGTCGAAAACGCTCTCTCCAAAGTAAAGGACGAAAAGGGACTTAAGCGCGTAGAAAAATTTCTCAAGCGCGACGTCTGTCCGGACTGTCATGGATCGCGTCTGTCCGAAGCGGCCCGAGCGCCAAAGATTCTCGATATCGGCCTGGACGCGGCGACGGCCATGACCCTGGCCGCCCTTTACGACTGGGTCGCCAATGTGCCCAAATCCCTGCCCGAAGCCATGCGACCTCTTGCCAACAGCATTTGCGATTCTTTCAGGACAGCCGCGCGACGCTTGCGCGATCTTGGACTCGATTACCTGGCGCTGGATCGTGCGGCTTCGACGCTATCGACTGGCGAAAGACAGCGCATGCAACTGGCCAGAGCCGCGCGAAACAGATCGACAGGCGCGCTTTATGTCCTGGACGAGCCGTCGATCGGCTTGCATCCGTTCAATCTGGAAGGCGTCGCGGGAGTCATGGAAGATTTGCTCGCCGACGGCAATTCCGTCGTTCTCGTCGATCATGAAACCCAATTGCTAAAGCGGGCGGAATGGCTAATCGAGCTAGGCCCGGGGGCCGGCTCGCGCGGAGGACGGATTATCGCCCAGGGAACGCCAGAGGATATAAAAAAGGANAAAAATTCTCGCGTCGCCCCGTTTCTCTTTTCGGATCCCCAACGCTTGCGGGCGACGGTTCGANCGGACGAGATGTTTGCGCTGGGCGAGATCGCGATAAAAACTGATCAAATTCATACAGTAAAACCCCTCGAAGCGCGGATCCCGCGCGGGCGATTCACCGCGGTAACCGGAGTCTCCGGATCAGGGAAGACCACGCTCATCCTCGAAAGTCTGGTCGCCGCCCTGGAAGCCGAAGAGCAAGGGAAACCGCCGCCGGATCATGTGAAATCACTTAAAGCCGAGGACATAAAACGAGTCCTGCTAATCGACGCGACGCCCATCGGCGTCAATATTCGCTCGACGGTCGCGACCTACGCGAACNTCCACGACGAATTGCGCAAGATATTCGCAAAATCGGTCGCGGCCAAAAGGCTGGGCCTGAAGGCGGGAGATTTTTCCTACAATACAGGCAAGTTGCGCTGTCCGGTATGCGACGGCGACGGCGAAATTAGCCTCGATGCGCAGTTCTTGCCGGATGTGGACATTCCTTGTCCGGAATGCGGCGGCTCCCGTTATTCCCGGGACGCGTTCGCGATCCGGATAAAGGGAGCGAACGGCGAGGAATTTTCCCTGCCAGAGCTTATGGCTTTAGATCTGGATCAGGCGCTGGAAATCTGCGCGAAGCTGTCGTCGGTCAGGTCGAGACTCGAAATACTCGCCAGACTGGGTCTCGGTTATTTGACTCTGGGGGAGGCGACGCCCAGCTTGTCGGGAGGCGAGGCGCAAAGACTGAAACTGGCTAGCGAGATGAGTCGCGATCAATCGGAAACTCTCTTCGTCTTTGACGAGCCGACTATCGGCTTGCACCCGCTAGATGTCCAGAATTTGATCGGAGTTTTTCAGAGTTTGCTGGATCGAGGAGGGACGGTCATAGTCATCGAGCATGATCTGGAAGTGATCGCCAACGCCGATTATGTAATAGACATGGGGCCGGGCGGAGGGGAAGCAGGCGGCGAAATTGTCGCGACCGGAACGCCGAAGGAAATAGCGCGGAACAAGCGAAGCGTAACGGGAAGGTATCTGAAGGAGTGAGGAGAGGCAGCGAATTTACACAACGGCCAACCAGAATCTGTCTTCATCACCGTTTTTCAAACGGTTATGAATCAGCTTCTTCGCCAAAAAGCGCGGTTTTTGGTTCATTCTCGAATTTATCGCCGCGCGTCGGATTATAAAATCCAGCGTTAGAAGCTATGAAGACAGTTTCTAAAAATTGGCGAAATGTATCAACGCGGGGATATATAAAAAGCTTAATTTATTATAGCGCGTCGCGATTGAAAATCCCCTGGGCGCTATGACGGNTNTGNCATNCANAGNCNCCCGCGAAATTATCNCNAGGCGAGNTTNCNAGCCAAAGNCCAGTCCTNAAAGGACTGNTTGCGTTGTCGCATNATATGCCTTGNGCAANTGNNCAGNAANNCNCCTCGTCGTTAATNGGTACTTTNAAGCGCGATTTGNTAAANAGACNTAAAAAATTAATTCGCTNGCTCCGGCCCTCGCGTTTCCGCCTANTTCTGTATTATCAATAACGCGCATCCCGAAACGCATAAGGCGACGCCTAAAAATTGCGTTACGGAGAGTCGTTCTTTGTAGGCGACCAGGCCAATCAGCAAAAGAATGATCGCGAGCAGGATATTGGAGAGCAATGACGCGACGCTTATTTTCCATCCATATCTATAAATAAAAATATAGCCCGCCTCCAGTCCAACCATCGACGCGGCGAGAGCGAAGACCGTCCAATCCAGNTTNCGAANGGATTGAATAAAGTTTTTATTCTCGTCAAAGACAAGGAAAGCNAGAANCGAGAGAAAGGAGGAGACGAGATAGGCGGANGCCAGAACGGCCCAGGGCGACGCGCCGCCGGGAACCGATTTCGCNGCGATATTATAAAAAGTATTCGCCAACACGACCAGTANTAATGGCCAATANATNTGNAGANTGGCGACGGTCATAAATTGTCTCCCAAGAGAAAAAAGGCCGAGCGNTCTGGAGGTCGTCCTCCCGGCTCGGCCGAGTTTCTTGTTAAAAACTCCGGATCAGGGTCGTCCCTGATTTATTAGCTTAAAATCGNNACGCTTCGAGCGACGCTTTTCCGGCTGAAATNCGCCTTNNTTTAAAGTNGAAGTTGGAANTGNAGCCTCCGCGGCTANCGGGCGCGAGGGAGAGCGGCTGNTTTTTCTAAAAAGACGTAATCCCCTTCCAGGCGTCTTTCATTATATTAATAAATCCGACCTCTCGCGCGCGCTTGGCGANCTTTTTCCAGACGGGCTCGCTTTTTCCGTCGACGACGAATACGTCGCTCATAAAGTTGTTGACCAGTTGGGGATATGTCTCGAAGACGCGTTTNTTATGCAAAAAGTCGGGCAGATTTTTATATAATTTCATCTCGGGCAAGACGTTCTCCCTTTCGAGTTCGTCATGATACGACCAGAGGTAATCTCGCGAAAAATTGTCGGCTTCCTTTGCTCTGATCGCTGTGTTGGCGGCGGCTATGCCCGAGAGAATGGCGAGATCCATGCCGCGCACAGTATAGCCGAGATTCATGCAGAACGCGGCCGCGTCGCCCGCGATCATCAAGCCATTGTCGACAAGCTCCGGCGTAGCGTTATAGCCGCCCTCGGGGATCATATGGCCGCCTTTGGAAATTATTTCGCCGCCCTTTAGAAGAGGTNTAAGCAAGGGATGATTTTTAAAATCTTTGACCATATCGAGGATGGAGACTCCNGNTTCCTTCGACGCTTCTTGTCCCAATACCATGCCGACGGATACGCTGTCCTTGTTNGTATATAAGAAACCGCCGCCCATGTGTCCGGCCGTGGGATAGCCCAGGAAGAGCCACGCCGCGCCATTTTCGCTATCGCAATCGAAGCGTTCGTTTATTACGTTTTCCCCAAGGCGAATTACTTCCTTGGCTCCGACCGCGAAATTGGCGGGATCGGGTTTTTTTACGAGGCCCANACTCTGCCCGAGCAGGGAACTCGCGCCGTCGGCGAGAATGACGACGTTCGCGCGGTATTCGTCCGATCCTGTCCGAACTCCGACAATATTTTCGCCCTCTTTCACGACGCTCTTTACGCCCTGCCCCAGGAGAGCTTCGGCGCCCGCCTTTTTCGCTTCTTCGAAAAGCCAGGGATCAAGGCTTTTTCTCAATACTGTATAGGATTCTCCGGNCGAGTCTACGGTCGGCGAGCGGAAATACTCCATCGATGTGGCCGCGTCTTCGGTCAGAATTGATATTCTTTCTTTGACTACTTTTCTTTGGAGAGGAGCGGCGGAAAAGTCGTCGGGCAATAGCCTTTTCAATGCGTGGGCGTAAATTCTTCCGCCGGTGAGGTTCATTTTCCCCGGAGCGGCGGATTTTTCGAGCAAGAGAACTTTAAGTCCGCCTTTGGCCGCGACGATAGCCGCCGCGCAACCCGCCATTCCGCCTCCGACGATAATAACGTCGTAATTTTTNTTGGGCATACCTACCCCTCATATAAAAAGTTCGCGTATATTTTTTATCTAAAGGCGATTCGAGTCACACAATAAGAAGCTGTCTTNGCTATGACATTCTGGTTGTTCCGGCAAAATTCGCGAATTTTCATGTCGGGCCGCGAGAGCGGTCTCATTCCCAATTCGTTCATTTTTCAGCGCCAAAATCTCTTTTATGAAGACAGCTTCGGGATTAACTCAATAGTAAATCGCGCATGAAATTACCGCCGCGGCGAAGCGGATACGCCTTGTAATTTCGCTGGCGTCTTTGCCGGGAAAAGNCGCCATAGCGCCGCGGGAATTTTCAATCGCGACGCGCTATGGCGGATTTAGCGTTGAGGCTTGATTATTCGCCCCCTATTCGGGCGACGCCTTGAAGACGCATTCGCCGCCAGCCTGCGAGTCGTCTGGCCATATTTCCCTGGCATGGGCGAGTTGATCCATTCGCGCGGTCAGCGCCTTCAGCTTGTTCAGGAAGCTATAGCGTTCGCCGGTAGTCATTTTTTTCCAGTCCTCAAGGCTGGTATTGATGAAGCTTGCCGCGGCGATGGACTTAAGCCCCGTAAAAATCTCCTGGTTAGCCTGTCCCAGAATGAAGGCGTCTTCGGCTTTTGACAAAATGGTTTTCAATTGTTCGTAGTCTTGCGCCGCCTGTGAGCGNGTNATGAGCAGGANGCCTTCTTCGGAAGCGGAGGCGCTGGCGTCTGGGGCTTTTTGGNTCGTATTTCGCGCTATATAACGCATGATTTCAGNCGCCATTTGGCTGGCCTGCTGTTCCGGAGTAGCGTTTGACGGCAATTCCGTTTCCTCGGGCGGAGAGATTATTTTGCCATCCAGATTCATTTCGGCCATCTTTCTGTAGGTATCGGCGATTATGGCGCCAACCTTGTGGAAAGTGGCCGCGCCAGTTTGCGGATCTGGAGCGTCAATGCCGATATAACTGGATTTCCCGTCGCTTAAACGGGACAGATCCATATAACTCTTTTCCGCGTAGGCATGATCCTTGTTCCCAGACGGCTCTTTAATATGCGCGACAGTCATGAAAATGTTATTCTCATGCAATACTTTCGCCATCGCGTCCGGCGACATATGCGTAAATGAAGCAGGATCATCGGCGGCGAGCGGCCCGGCGTCAGTTACAAGCAACATGGCCCTTGTGCCAATATCCTTCCAGTTAAGCTTGTCTATGGCCGCTTCGACGCCCGCCATGGAATCCTCGTCAAAGGCATGGGTGGAAGTATGGCATTCCTCAACCTTGTCCAGAACATCCTCGAGTTTAGCGCGTTGATCCACTGTTGTAAAATCGCTTATGATCTTGGTGTTATATTGGGTCGCGGGCCTCTTTTCCACATTGCTGCGGAAAGCCACTACAGCTATCGCCACATTGTCTTTCGCGGGCGATTTTTGCAGGTTGTCATATACCTCGCGCGCTATTTTTTTGGCCGCGTCTACATACGG
>JAAUYY010000008.1 GCA_014804865.1 Desulfovibrio sp. | reverse complement strand
AGCTCGGAAGAGCAACCAAGATTTTCAAGCGACGCGACGCGCATTTTCGCCTCCCAGGTTTATAGGTTGATCAATCGCGGACTCCATCGCCCGCGCGAGTACTCGCATACCGACGTTACGCGGAATAGCTTATTAAAAAAGGAAAGGGCAAACGAAGCCGCGAAAGCAAATTTGATAGCGAAGCGAAGATTGATTGGCAAACTTCGCGCCGCAAAGAGAAAGAAGAAGCGCCAATATGATATTACGCAAAAAATTTATTAATATACCCCATAATAAATACGCAGAAAATAAGCAAGGGCAGAACCCAGGCGAGGAAAGGACGCAATATGGTGGGAAATTTTAATCCTGTCCCCAGATCGGCTTCGGCGATAAAATTATCCCAGCCCCAGCCGCGCTTATGGCAACAGAAAAGCAGGAAGAGCAAGCCGCCAGCGGGAAGGATATTGTTGCTAATCAGGAAATCTTCAAGATCGAGAATACTTGATCCGGCGCCCAAAGGCTGGATAAAGGATAGCCAGCTAAAACCGAGGGCGCAGGGCAGGGAGAGAAGCCACATACATATGGCGTGAATACAGACGGATTTCTTCCTGTCTATTTTCCACACATCGACGCTATAGGAGATGATGTTTTCAAACACGGCTATTACTGTGGTCAGCGAAGCGAAAGCGAGGAAAATGAAAAAGAGACAGCCCCAGATTCGTCCTCCGTCAATATTATTAAATATATTCGGCAGGGTAACAAAAATAAGTCCCGGGCCCGAGTCGGGTTGCACTCCAAAGGAGAAACAGGTCGGAAAAATTATTAATCCAGCCATTACGCCCACGAATGTGTCGAGACCGGCGATCCAGAGCGATTCGCCGGCGAGAGAACGATCGTCGGGCTGGTAACTACCGAAGATGCACATGGAGCCAATGCCGACGGATAGCGTGAAGAACGCTTGACTCATAGCGGCGTTGCATATCTCGAAAAAATTATACGAGAAAAATTTATTCCAGTCCGGCCAGAGATAAAAGGAGACGCCTTTCATCGCGCCCGGGAGAAGCAGAGCGCGGACGACGAGAATCGCGAGGATCGCCAGCAGACCGATCATCAGAATTTTTATAACTCTTTCCACGCCGCGTCGGACGCCCATCGCGCAGACATAAAATCCCGCGGCTACGGCGATGGTCATGCCAATGATCTGTTGACCCGGGTTTGCCAGGTAGGACGAGAAAAAGGAGCCGATTTCGGTCGTATTCAGATTCGCCAGGGCTCCCGAGGCGTTAAACCAGCAATAACCGAGCATCCATCCGGTTACGTCTGTGTAAAAGATCATCAGCATATAGCTGCCGACCAGGGCGATCCATCCGAAATTGCTCCACTTCGAGCCTTTGGGCTCCAACTTTTTCAGCGCGAGGCCCATATTAAGTCGGGAGGCTCGACCCACTGAAAATTCCATGACGAGGATTGGCAGAATCGCCGCGAGAAAAATCAGATAGACAAGAACGAAAACCGCGCCGCCATAAACTCCCGTGATATAGGGAAAACGCCAGACATTGCCAAGTCCGATGGCGCAACCGGCCGAAATAAGCAAGAAGCCGAGCCTGCTCCCGAGCATTTCGCGACCGGACGCGCTTCCGGGAACGAGATCGTTTTTCATGGTCGAGCCTTTAGCCGCGTTAGCGGGCATTTTATTTTAGATAAATCGCGGTAAATATTTTCTAAATTTTTCATGAAACGGGATTGAGAATTTAGAAACTCAAAGTCTCAAGCTGAAATTCACGGCGAAGCAAACGGCTATCGCGAACATGAAGGGATTTACTTCGCGGAAGCGTCCGGTAAAAAGCTTCAGCGCGACAAAACTAATGAAGCCGAAACCGAATCCTGTGGCTATATTGAAAGTTAGCGGCATTGAGATGATCGTCAGGAAAGCCGGCGTCGCCACTGAAAAATCGGAAAATTTGATATTTACGACTTCCTGCATCATCAGAGCGCCGACTAGAATCAGAATGGGCGCTGTCGCGAAAGAGGGAACCAGCGAGATGAGGGGCGTGAAAAAGAGGGAGAGGAAAAATAGGCCCGCGATTGTCAGAGCGGTCAAGCCGGTGCGTCCTCCAGCGGCGACGCCCGCGGCGCATTCCAGATAACTTGTCGCAGTGGTGGCTCCCAGCGCGGCGCTGCCCATGGTAGCGAGCGAGTCGGTCATCAAGGCTTTGTCGATATTTTTTATATGACCGTCCTTGTCTATGAAACCGGCTTTTTGGGCGAGGCCGATCAAAACTCCCATATTATCGAACAAGTCGACCATTGTAAGAGTAAATATAATCGAGAACAGGCCATGCCGAAGCGCGCCCGTCAAATCCATTTTCAGAAAAAGGTCGCTGGGCGGAGCGATATTGAGAGAGTATAGGGAACCGGACGGAAGAGGCGTCAGACCGAAGACAAGGCCCAGGGCGCTTATAACGATTATGCCAATGATCATCGCTCCCTTTACGCGCAGACACATCAGCGAGGCAGTGAGAAAGATTCCGCAGATGGCGAGCAGGGTCGGTGGGGCGGTCAAGTCGCCCAGGGCGACGAAGGTGGAGGGGTTCGCGACGATCATGCCGCAATTCTTCATGCCTATAAAAGCGATAAAGGCGCCGATGCCAACGACTATGGAATATTTCAAATCCATCGGTATGGCGTCGATAATCATGCGCCTTATATGCGAGACCGTCAGGGCCAGGAACACGACGCCCGACACGAAGACCGCGCCCAGGCCGGTTTCCCATGTATAACCGGCCGGCCCGCAAATGTAATAAGCGAAAAATGCGGTTATACCAAGGCCGGGAGCGACGCCTACGGGAAACTTCGCCCACAGCCCCATTAGCAGGGTGGCGAGGATGGTGATCCAGATCGTGGCCGATGTCGCCGCTTCTCTGGGCATTCCCGCGTCGGCGAGCATGGAGGGAACTACAAAAATAAGATAGCACATGGCCATGAAGCTCGTTAAGCCGGCCACGCATTCAGTCTTTACGGAAGAATTGTTCGCTTGAATCTGAAAAAATTTATTCAGAAAGTTCATTTTATATCCGCCGGTTTATCGTCATAGAACTGGCAACCGCGACGCCCGCCCTCTTTAACCTTATACAGGGCTTCATCGGCTCGAAGATACAGATCTTCATCGAAGCCCAAAGCGGAAATCGCTCCTCCCGCGCTTAAGGAGACTGGCGGCTGCTCGCCCGTAGGATGAAGCAATTTATCGTTTATGGCTTCAATTTTCTCTTTGATAGTGTTTATTATGGAGGCGTCGTGCGCTTGAAAGATGACCGCGAATTCGTCGCCGCCAAGCCTTATGCAATAGTCGTCCGAACGGAAATTGTTCGTTAGCGCGTTGGCGACATTCCGCAGAGTTTCGTCCCCTACAAGATGNCCGTAGGTGTCGTTGATCTGTTTGAACTTGTCCACATCGATGAGGAGCAATCCGATATTTTGCCCTTGCCCCTTGAGCAGATTTTTGAGCGAATCGAAAGCGGATCTATTTAAAAGTCCGGTNAGAGGATCNTGCTCGGCTTTATGCTTGAGCATTTTGTCATGATATTCTTTAAGCGAGAATATCTCGTTATACGTTACCGCCAATTGTTTGAACTCGTAAGAACCCGCGACCGCAAGTCGCCGGTCTTCCTTTATGCAACGCAAAAATATTTTTAAGGGCCTGATAACGTAAACGATTATCAGCGCGAAAGTTATAAGAATAATAATAAAAAGGAGAATTATGAGGATCCTTTCGTTTTGGATCGCGTCTCCCAGTTTTTTTGTCTGTTCCGTCTGGATTACGCGGAACTTCTCCACATTGTTTCGGAGAAAATCGGCCAGCAAACCGCGGATTTCGTTTTTCACTTCTTCGTAGGAATGATCGTAGATCANGGCGCGAGCGCGAGCGATTTTGCCCTCTGGNGGCAGNACGCGATCTTTTCCGGAAAGACGTATCGATTTAATGGAGTCGGGGAAGTCCTCAAGACGCGCTTTGGTCGCCTCCCCAATAAGGCGAATGGCGTAAAGTTCCCTTTGGGCGAGGGCGTTTGAAAGATTGACCGCCCTTTCGAGATCGCAATCGTGTTCGGGCGCGTCGGAATGCAGATTGCTTTCGATTAGTTTATCGAGCGCGTTTTCTCTGGTTTTGACCTGATAGAGTTCGCGGAAATAATTGTCCGCGTAACGNTTGTCNAAAGTCGCGGCGTATATTTGCGTCTGCTCCGTAAGATAGTCNGTGCCGTACTGGATCGCTCGCGAAGCGGTTTCCCAGTCCATGTAATTATTCATGGCCCTCTGCGCGGAGCGATAATCCCTGGCGATNTGAACAGTAGTATAAAGGATGAGTATAAAGATCAAAAACGAAAGGCAGAACATGGTCAGGTTGACCGCGCTAATGCGCGGGCCATTGATCTTGCGCGCGGTTTGCATGGCTATATCCGACACGAAGCGGCGTTCGGAGNCGAGGCTGGCGAACTGCCTTTCGTAAAAAAATTATTTATAATTCAACATATTAATTCGAAAATAAACCGGCGTCAAACAACTTGAGCAATAGCGGNGGAACGCTAATCCCGCTTGCGAGAGAGGCGAAGCGGACTTTATAGCTATTTTCGCGCGAAAGTATGCTATGGCAAATCGCGCCTTTTACCATTCGGTCTATATTATTAGCTACTCTCTATAAGGACTCGNCGAGCGATGGCGATTCATGTTCGACGCGACGCAATCAAGAATTAAGAAAGCCGATAACTCCGGTAAAAATAACCTGGGCGGCGATGGCCGCGAGAAGAAGCCCCGTAAGTTTGCCCAGGATCGCGATTCCAGTCTTGCGAAGCAGACGCCCGACAATATCTCCGAGACGCAATAACAAAAACATGAAAAACGCGGCGATAAACAGGGACACGACGCCAATGAGCAGATCGTGATGGGAGCGCGCGCTCGCGCCCATGACNATGACCGCGCCGATCGAGGCCGGCCCCATACCCAGGGGGATAGCGAGCGGGACGACGCTTATATCGCCTTCATGCTCCATATGCGTTTCGTCGTCGTTATCGTTCATGAGGGAAATCGCCGTCAGCATAAGCAAAACCCCGGAGCCAATGCGGAACGCCTCAAGGGTAAAGCCGAATAATTCGAAAATACTCGATCCCCAGACATAGAGGACGCAACCGATAATAAATATCGCGGTCGATGTTTTGAAGGCGATCGCGTTCTTTTCGCGAGACGACATTTTCTTTGTATGGCCGAGAAAGGCGGAAAGCACCGCCGGGGGCGTCATCAGGGCGTATAATTTTACGCTGTCGCCAAGCATGTTTCCGAAAAAGTCCATACCATCCTTCCTATAAGCCAGTCCCGCGGGAGTTTAAAAAAGCCTTTATGCCCGTAAAAATTACCTGCGCGGCTATGGCTGAAATCAGGAGCGCCGTGAGCTTGGACATGACCGCGATGCCCGTTTTCCCAATTAGCCTCTCCACTGGATCGGCGAGCGAAAGCAGGAGGGCCATACCGACCGAAGCGATGAAAATGCAAAGGGAATCAATCCATAGATCGACATTTCCCGAGGCGGAAGCGCCGAGCACAATTACCGTTCCTATCGCGGACGGCCCCATGCCAAGCGGTATGGCCAGGGGAACGACGCTTATGTCGGAATCCGGGCGCGCGGGCCGCAATTCGTCGTCTTCGTTCATCAGGCGAATGGCGCTCAAGAAGAGCAACAATCCCACGCCAATGCGAAACGCGTCCAAGGTAAAGCCAAATATGCCAAAAATAGTCGATCCGAATAAAAGCAACATCTCGCCAAGAATAAAAATAGCCAGGGATGTCTTGATTGAGACAGCGAACTTTTCCCGAGCGGAAGCCCCGCGCGAATAATGGATAAAAGCCGACAAGACCGCCGGCGGCGTGAGCAGGGCGTAAAGTTTTATGGCGAGACCGAGAACAAGATAAAAATCGATGGACTCAAGCGTCATTTCATTCCATCCCGTCCAGGTCGTTAAGTTTCGAGGCATCCTCGTTCGAGGGCGTCAAATCGGTCGCCGGCGGACGAAGACAGGCGATGCCGTATTTTTTCGCCTTCCGCACTACGGAAGACTGGCTAATGCGCAATTTGCGGGCGGCCTTGTAAGTGCTCCCCGTTTCGGCCAACGCGCGAGCGATCATCTCCTTTTCGAGACTTTCGATGGCCTCGGATAAGCCCGTGTCTCTGGATACGGGCGGAGTCTCCGTCCTTTCGCGCATATACGAAGGAAGATCGCCGGGGATTATTTTATCGTTCTCGCATAAGGTAACAAGAGATTGAATGACGCTTTGCAATTCCCGAGCGTTGCCTGGCCATGCGTATTTAAGGAAAAGGCGCTCGACTCTTCGATCCAGCTTTTTCTCTGTACCCGTCCGCTTGCCTATCTGATTGAGAAAATGCGAGGCGAGGAGCAAAATATCGTCCTTTCGCTCGCGCAAAGGCGGAATATTTATGCAGATGACCCGCAATCTGTAATAAAGATCCTCGCGGAACGTCCCCTTTTCCACCATGTCGCGCAAGGATCGGTTCGTCGCCGCTATAATTCTGGCGTTCGCGACGATCGGGCGCGTTCCGCCGACCCTAAATACAGGATTGCCGTCGAGTACGTGCAATAATTTCGCCTGCATGGGCAACGAGAGTTCTCCGACTTCGTCGAGGAGCAATGTGCCGCCGGAGGCAAGTTCGAGCATTCCTGGCTTGCCATTCCGGGACGCGCCGGTGAAGGCCCCCTTCTCGTAGCCGAAAAGCTCCGATTCCATAAGCGAAGCCGGAATCGCGCCGCAGTTTACTGTCACAAAAGGTTTTTGGGAACGCGGGCCAAGCTCGTGAATCGTCTTCGCGGCGAGGGATTTCCCAGTGCCTGTTTCGCCGAGGATCAGGGTAACCGCCTCGCTTTGGGCGGCCTTGCTTATATCTTGAACTACGCGCTGAAGCGTGGCGCTCTGACCTATGAACGCGTTGCGCGAAGCGTCTTCCAGATTTTGCGCTCGCAATTTATAGGCGAGCGCTTCAAATTCCAGATCGGACAGTCTGTTTTGCAATGTTTCCAGCTCGGTAATATCCCGAATAGCCGCGATAACGCGCCAGACTTCGCCGTTTTCGTCAAATATCGGCGTGCTGGTATTCAGGCAGCGTTTTCCGTTGGAATAATCGTCAAAAAGCGTGACGGTATGTCGAGTCTGCAAAGCTCGCAGTGTGACGCATGTCTTGAACCGTCCCTCGCGCAGTGGCTCGCTAACGTGTCGTCCGACAACCTCGTCCGCGCGAATTCCCGCGATTCGCTCCATAGCGCGGTTTATGCGCAGAGTGATTCCCTCGCCATCGATTATCCAGATGCCGTCGTGTATGAAATCCAGGATATTGTCAAACTCTTTTAATTCCCCGTCGCGAACTTTGCGATTCTGAAAGAGAGGTAAAGGCTGGATCGCGAATAATCTCAAATATTCGTCGTTTTTTTTGCTATCATGCCAATTAATTATATATTCGGAGCCGTCGCGTCCGGTAAACAGAGCCGATTCAAAGGAGGTAAGGGGTTTTGCTCCCGCCATTAAAGTAATCTGGCCGGCGTCCATCCAGTCGCGAAAAAGCTTTCTCGGCGCGTCGGTAGCCGGAGCGCCGAGAAGAGAGCATAGTCTGCGGTTGGCGCGCAATAGATCCCAAGTCTCTCCGCGGCATACGCCCGACGGAAGACTAGCGCCGGAAATTTCGAAAAAAGAATCGATATTGGCCTGAACGACCATTTAATTCCTCGCGTTATTCGTTCTTATAGCGATTCGCGCTATCCTCGCGGCGAGCAACGAGCGCGCCGCTCGGCAATGTCGCGGACGCTTCGCTGGGCGCGGACTCCATAGCGAGAAGGATTTTTTCATTTCCAACTCGTTATAGACCCGGAAAAATCGCGCTAACGTCGCGCGGCGCGACGCGGCGCGTCAGCCTGAATAATCAAGGAGCGCGAAACGAGAGACTGCGGCGAACAGGAACGCCGGAATTTGATCCGGCCTTAATCGCTGTCAGGATTTTCGCGGCGCGCCAGCCCCCGATAAATTAGACGCGTCGCGACTTCGTCAGCGAGATCCGCTAGATCCATTATTTGTTCCAGCGATTCGAGGATCATGCCCTTTTCGTATTCGCCGCCCTTTCGGAAATCTTCCTCCGCTTTTCCCGAAGCGAGATATTCGCGGATTTGATCAATAGCCTGCATATTTTTCAGCACAAACGCATTCTCCTTGACGCGTTTGATAAACTCTCGCGTCAATCCTTGGACAAGCGCCAAGACCGAATTAATCTCCGGCAAGGTTATCCGATGATAATGAATTCCGCAACTGACCGCGACGCGGACGCCAAGAGCCAGGGCGATAGTTCGAGCGGCTTCCAGAGCCGGGTCGCGCTCGCGATGACCGGCGGCGCCGATAGCTTTCGCCTCTCCGTCCGCTTCCGAGAAGGCGGTCGCGCCTATATGCTCGTCGCCTCCAACAATTAATACTTGCGCGTCGTCTCCGATAAATAACGCCTCGAGCCGAACGCGTATCCGACCGTCGGCGGCGCGCAGACAAAAATAAGGCTCATTAGACATATATAGCCGAGTATTTTTAAAATTACGCGTTTATGACGCGCTAAAAAAATTTTGTATTTTATCCGCAAAACTCTTGAATTGTGAAAAAAAGCTCATTATGTTTTTGCGCGAGGATATTTATACAATAAACGGACGATTTTGCAAGTCGGAATTGACTTATCTTTATATTATAGGAATAGCGAGACCGAAACGCGCTTCGCCGCGCCCCTTGACAGCTCCGTTTCGCAAGCCCGTCGGCGGAATTGTGAAAAAAAGAATTTGTTTCCCGACCAGGATATTTTGAAACCCGGAACGTCGAAGAACTGTTTGATCTCGCGTTAAGCGAATATTAAGCGCAAAGGAGTGCATATGAGAGAGATTCGCGCCGACGCCATCCGCGACGCCATAGCGGATATGGCCATAAAGGCCTGTTGCGTTTTGCCGGAGGGCATGAAGCGAAAACTTGAAGAGGCTCAGAAGAGCGAGCCGTCGCCTGTCGGGAAGGAAATTTTGGGTCAATTAATCGAGAACGCGGAGATCGCGAAAGACGACATGGTTCCCATATGTCAGGACACGGGTCTCGCGGTTGTTTTCGCCGAAGTTGGCCAGGACGTTCGCGTCGTCGGCGGCGATTTCGAGCAAGCTATTAATGACGGCATAAGCAAAGGTTATACCGACGGGTATCTGCGCAAATCGTGCGTCGAGGAGCCTCTTTTCGAACGCAAGAACACTGGAGACAACTCGCCGGCCATCATTCACACGCGAATTACGCCGGGAGACAGAATAAAGTTGCGCCTCGCGCCCAAGGGAGCCGGATCCGAAAACAAGAGCGTATTAAAAATGCTCACGCCGGCCGACGGACTAGAGGGAGTCAAAAAGGTCGTAATGGACGCGATAAAGGCGGCCGGCCCCAATTCCTGTCCGCCAATGGTCGTGGGAATAGGGATCGGCGGCAATATGGAACTCGCCTGTCTGCGAGCGAAGGAAGCGGCGGCTCGCGATATAGGCTCCCGCAACGCCGATCCCAGATACGCGGCGCTCGAAGACGAATTTCTGGAAATGATCAACAAGAGCGGCATCGGGCCGCAAGGGCTAGGCGGCGAAACGACGGCGGTCGCCGTTCATATCGAATACGCGCCGACGCATATCGCGTCGTTGCCGGTAGCGGTGAATATAAATTGCCACGCCGCCAGACATACTGAAACGGTTCTTTAGACAATAGCGAAGCGCCGACTTTAGAAGCTGTCTTCATAGCTTTAACGCCGGAATTTATAATCCGCGCGCCGCGATAAGCGGCGAGAACGAGCCCAAGACCGCGTTTTTTGGCGAATGATTTTCTTCGTAACCGGTTGAAAAACGGTCGCGAGACATATTCATAGAATGGCTGGGGAGAATTTAAAATCAGGAGCGAAAATGGCTAAAACTGAACCAATCCGGATTAAGGCGCCCATAGACGCCGCCGTCGCTAAAAGTCTCAAGGCTGGGCAAAGCGTCCTCATTTCAGGCAAAATTCTCGCGGCGCGAGACGCCGCGCATAAGCGTATGGTCGAATGCCTGGACAGGGGAGAAAAGTTGCCAGTCGATCTAAATGGGCAGATCGTTTATTATGTCGGGCCTTCGCCCGCGAAACCGGGGAAAGCCGTTGGTTCCGCCGGGCCGACTACGGCGGGGAGAATGGATCCTTACGCGCCAAGACTTATGAAGGAAGGGCTTAAAGGCATGATTGGCAAAGGCTATAGAAAGCCCGAGGTCGTCGAGGCGATGAAGGAACACGGAGTACCCTATTTCGCGGCGGTCGGAGGAGCGGGGGCCTTGATCGCCAGAAAGATAAAAAAATACACAGTGTTGGCTTGGCCAGAACTCGGCCCCGAGGCTCTCGCCGAAATGGAGGTTGAAGACTTCCCGGCCATCGTCGTAATTGATAGCGAAGGGGAAAATTACTACGAGGAAGGTCAGGCGCCATATCGCAAGGACTAGCGCCGACATTGACGGAACGCTTTTGACGAGTTTTTGAAATTATACCAGCTCCGCGATTCCTTCTCGCGGAAAGGAGAATAAAGGAGAGGACATGAATCCCAGAACTCCGCAAGAAATCCTATCAAAGCTGGATTTCTGGCAAGCTTTTTCAGGCGCGCTTCTCGCGATTTTCGTCTGCGTTCACCTTGTGCTAGAGGGCAGCGTCGTCATTAGTCCGGTCGTCACCGATTTTATCGGCGAATGGATGGAGAAAATCTATGTGGCGCAAATTGTCGCGCCGGTAATCCTCGCGCTAATTCTGTTTCATTTCTGGATCGCGGCGCGAAAAATGCCTTTTCGGAAGGGCGAATTAACCATTTTTACGCAACATAGCATGACTTTAAAAGACGTCGATACAGCTTTGTGGATCGTTCAGGTCTTCACGGCTATCGTCATTCTTTTCGGAGCCTTTTTTCACGTTTATGGCGTCATGTCCAATATGCCGCTGACCGTGGAGAAAAGTCATCTTCGTCTGCATGAAGGCTGGCTCCTTTTTTACACAGTCTTTCTGCCATGCACCATCTTGCATACCGGAATTGGCATATATCGCATAGGCGTAAAATACGGAATAATCTCCAAAGCTCGTCGCAAATTCTGGCGCGCGGTAATCTGGATTGGCATGGGATGCTATCTGGTTCTGGGATGTTGCGCTCTTACGCGAGTCTGGTTTTTCTAAATCGCCCGATAATTGACTGTAATCGCGACGCTTCCGTCGCGCGAAGAATGCGCGATCGTCGGTATTTCAGGCGAAAATCGCGCGTCAACGCTCCGGAAGAGGAGGATATAAATGCAAGTGCATTATACTGATGTTTTATGCGTGGGCGCGGGGCTCGCCGGCGAAAGAGTCGCCGTCGAGGCGGCCCAGGCCGGCTACAATGTAATATGTTTAAGCGTTGTGCCCCCGAGAAGATCGCATAGCTCCGCGGCGCAAGGAGGCATGCAGGCCGCCCTGGGAAATTCGATAATGGGCGACGGCGACACTCCGGAAATACACTTTAATGATACGGTAAAAGGTTCCGACTGGGGATGCGATCAGGAAGTAGCCCGTCTATTCGCTAACAACGCGCCGATCGCCATGCGCGAAATGGCTTTTCTGGGCGTCCCGTGGAATCGGGTCGTCGCCGGAGAGCATACATACTTCAAGGGCGGCAAGCCGTTTCAAGCCACAGAAAAGGCGGAAAACGAGGGACTCATTCACTCGCGCGCCTTCGGAGGCACGGCGAAATGGCGGACGTGCTATACTTCCGACGGCACGGGACACGCCGTGCTTTTCACTCTCGATAACCGTATGTTGCAACTCGGCGTAAAAGTTCATGATCGGATGCAGGCGGAAGCGCTTATCCATGACGGCGAGAGATGCATGGGGGTCATCGCGAGAAATCTGCGCACGGGCGAGCTTGAAGCCTATGTCGCCAAAGCGACTTTAATCGCGACCGGAGGTTTCGGAAGGATCTACAAGGCGACAACGAACGCCGTCATTTGCGACGGCGGCGGCCAAATCGCCGCTCTGGACACGGGCGTGGTGCCGCTAGGCAACATGGAAGCCGTGCAATTTCATCCCACGGGGACAGTGCCGACAGATATCCTTGTAACAGAAGGTTGCAGGGGCGACGGAGGCACCTTGCTGGACGTCGACGGATACCGCTTCATGCCAGATTACGAACCGGAAAAAGCCGAATTGGCCAGTCGCGACGTAGTTTCGCGTCGGATGACCGAGCATATGCGAAAAGGGAAGGGCGTAAAGAGTCCCTATGGCGATCATCTATGGCTCGATATACGTCATCTCGGAGCTAAACATATCACCACAAATCTTCGCGAAGTATATGACATATGCACGCGCTTTCTCGGAGTAAATCCTATAAACCAGTTGATTCCCGTCCGGCCTACCCAGCACTATAGCATGGGCGGCGTTCGCGTGAACAAGGACGGCGCCGCCTACGGTCTCAAGGGGCTATTCGCGGCCGGCGAAGCCGCCTGCTGGGATATGCACGGATTTAACCGACTCGGCGGCAATTCTCTGGCGGAGACTGTGGTCGCCGGAGGCATCGTCGGCAAAAAGATCGTCGAGTTTCTCGAGGGCGATTCCATGACGGTCAAGACTGACGCCATTGAGGAAGCCGGAAAGGGAGTCCAGGCGAAAATAGACAAGCTATCGAAGGGAACGGGCGACGATTGCTATACGCTCCGAAATGAAATGCAGGAAATAATGATGGAGGACGTAGGCATTTTCCGGAACGGCAAAGATTTGCAATCCGGCGTCGATAAGCTTCAGGAGTTACTGAAGAGATCCGAAAATATGCGATTGACGGGCAAAGGACTCAAGGGACAAAACGGCGAGCTCGCGATGGCCTTGCGCGTGCCAGGCATGATTCGTCTGGCNCTATGCGTAGCTTACGGCGCGCTTAATAGGACGGAAAGCCGCGGAGCGCACGCCAGNGAAGANTATCCGGAGCGAAATGATCGCGACTGGCTAAAGAGAACGCTGGCGACATGGAAAGAAGGCGACACCTTGCCAACGCTAAATTACGAGGACGCGACGCCTTTCTACATTCTTCCTCCCGGCGACCGCGGCTACGGCGGCGGCAAAATTATACCCGGGCANGAAATACCCGACGACAAGATCAAGCCTTATGACGAAAAGGCCACGGCGTAAATATCATCTAGAAATCGGAGATTCCATATATGGGAAGAGAACTGACCTTTGAGATATTTCGGTACAATCCGGCGCAACCGGATATTGAACCTCATATGCAAACTTACAAACTGGAGGAGACGCCCAGCATGACCCTGTTCATCGCCCTGAACAAGATCAGGGAGGAGCAGGATCCAACGCTTCAGTTTGATTTTTGTTGCCGCGCGGGCATCTGCGGTTCCTGCGGAATGGTGATCAACGGCGTCCCAGGACTGGCCTGTCATACGCAGACGGCGGATCTGCCGGACAAGATCGTCCTGCATCCCTTGCCGGTTTTCAAATTGCTCGGCGATCTGTCGGTGGATACGGGCGTATGGTTCAGGAATGTGGGCGAGAAGATAGAATCCTGGATTCATACCAAAAAGGAATTTGATCCAAACGCCCAGGAAGAAAGGATGGAAAACGAGCTCGCGAACCGTATTTTCGAGCTCGATCGATGCGTGGAATGCGGATGTTGCGTCGCCGCGTGCGGCACGGCCAGAATGCGCGAGGATTTCATCGGCGCGACCGCGATAAACAGACTCGCGAGATTCTATATCGATCCGCGCGACAACCGCGACGCCGCCGATTTTTACGACTTGATTGGCGACGACAACGGAGTTTTTGGGTGCATGGGGCTTCTGGCCTGCGACAATGTCTGCCCGAAACAGATTCCCCTCCACGATCAGCTGGGCATTATGCGCAGAATGGCGACGCTCGAGTCGGTTAAGGCTATCATACCCGACTTCGTTCGCAAAAAACTTACGGGATGCAAAAGCGTCAAGGCNTAAGCCTCGGGCGGAGATCCGCGACTCGCGGGTTTCCGCCGACGCGTTTCTGAAATTTGCGTCATCGTTGTCATACGGAGACAAAAATGGAGTTGATGGACAAACTCTTCTTTGCGCATGGAGCCGTTCAGGCCGTTATTGTCTTGTCCATGACAATAATTCTGGGCATCCTTATTGGGCGAATAAAAATATTCAGCATAAGCTTNGGGATTGGCGGGATTCTTTTTAGCGGCATAATNTTAGGGCATTTCGGNTTTTCGCTGGAGCCTAAAGTNCTGGTTTTTACGCGAGAGTTCGGTCTGATTTTATTCGTATTCGCCATAGGNATGCAGGTCGGCCCGACTTTTCTCGAATCGTTGCGCGATCAGGGTCTAAAACTCAATTTCATGGCGATTTTTATAGTCCTTTTCGGAGCGCTCATCGCGGCCGCGAGCTACTTNGTATTCGATTTAAGCGTTCCGCAGACCGCCGGTTTATTTAGCGGCGCGGTTACGAATACTCCCTCTCTTGGCTCGGCTAACGAAGCCTGGACGCAGGTCGGAGGCTCCGCGGAGGTCGTGTCCGAGGGGCTGGGAATTATCGCCATGGCTTACGCTGTCGCTTATCCCTTCGGCATATTTGGCATTATTCTGACGATGATGCTCCTTAAGGGAATCTTCAGGATTAATGTGGAAGAAGAACTGGCGCGCGCGCGGCAGGCTCATCCGAAGCCTAGCTTCAAGCCGACAAGCGAAACGGGAATAAAAACTCTCGTTATTACGAACGGAGCCATCGTCGGCAAACAACTCGCGGAAATAGCGCCGTCAGATCTGAANATCCTCGCGACCGCGCGCGGCGACGAGGAGGCGGAATACAATGGCATTTGGCGTCTGCGGCTAAAAGACAAAATTATTGTGGCCAANGGAAACGAGGAGGCGATAAAAGCGTTCGCGGAAAAAGTTGGAAACAAGCCGNNCGCCNTNAGTCATCCGCAAATGCTTTCGATCTTCCTGGCGATCCTCGTCGGAGTTTTCGTGGGCAGCATTCCGATTATGATCCCTGGGTTGCCGACTGGCGTCAAGCTTGGCGTGGCCGGAGGAACTTTGCTCGCGGCGATATTCGTCGGGCGAGTCCAGAAATTCTGCGGAATGATCTTTTATATGGACTCCGGAGCGAACCAATTAATGCGCGAAATCGGCATCCTGCTTTTTCTCGCTTGCGTAGGCTTGCACGCGGGAACGGGCTTCGTCGATACTGTCCTGCATGGCCCCGGTTTGCGCTGGATGGGNATAGGAGCGATCATAACCTTCTTTCCGCTTTTTTTCGCGGCCTTTTTCTGTCGCGCTGTCTGGAAAATCAATTTTTCGTCNATTTGCGGTATGCTCGCCGGCAGTATGACCGATCCCCCGGCTCTCGCNTTCGCTATGCAATATTACGGCGGCGAATATTCGGCTTCGGCCTATTCGACTGTGTATCCGCTGACCATGATCTTGCGCATACTCATGGGGCAGTTGCTCGTTATNGGTCTNATTTCAATATAGGCAATTCTTTAACCTCATAAAGGAGATANAAAAATGGCGTTGTACACAAAGGAAGAGGCGCTGAATTATCATCATTTCCCGCGTCCGGGCAAACTGGAAGTTTTGCCAACAAAACCGTGCGTAACGCAGAAAGATTTGTCATTGGCCTATTCCCCCGGCGTCGCCGAAGCGTGCATGGCCATTCATGCCGATGAAAAACTGGTCGCCGATTACACGGGTCGCGCCAATCTCGTGGCCGTCGTCTCCAATGGCACCGCCGTGCTCGGCCTTGGGAATATCGGCCCAAAAGCGGGAAAGCCGGTCATGGAAGGCAAAGGCGTGCTATTTAAAGTTTTCGCGGATGTCGATGTGTACGATATCGAGCTGGCCGAAAAAGATCCGGACAAGATCTGCGAAATCGTCAAAGCGCTCGAGCCAACTTTCGGCGGAATAAACCTCGAAGATATCAAGGCTCCGGGATGCTTCTATATCGAGGAAAAATTAAAAAAGGAAATGAATATCCCAGTCTTCCACGACGATCAGCACGGAACGGCGGTCATCACCGGAGCGGGATTTATTAACGCCTGCGAAATCGCCAACCGGACACCCGCGCAATGCAAGATTGTGATTTCCGGAGCCGGCGCCGCGGGCATCGCCTGCGCCAATTTCTACGTCGCGCTGGGCGTCGACCCCAAAAATATTTATATGTTCGACTCGAAGGGCTTGATCTGCAAGAGTCGCAAAGATCTTAACCAGTTCAAGGCGAAATACGCCCAGGACAAGGAATGCTCTCTCGCCGACGCGATGAAAGGCGCGGATATGTTTCTTGGCCTGTCCGTCAAAGGGCTCGTCACGAAAGACATGGTTAAAAGCATGGCCCCGCATCCTGTCGTTTTCGCCTGCGCGAACCCCGATCCGGAAATTAGCTTTGAAGACGCGAAGGAAGCGGTGCCCGACTGCGTTATGGGCACAGGCAGAACGGACTATCCCAACCAGATTAACAATGTCTCCGGCTTCCCGTATCTATTCAGGGGCGCGCTTGACTGCGGCGCGACGGAAATCAACGAAGCCATGAAGATCGCCGCGGCCCGTTCCTTGGCCGAGCTCGCCAAAGAGCCTGTTCCCGACAGCGTATCGGAGGCTTATGGAGGCAAGAAATTTACTTTCGGGCCCGATTATATAATTCCAAAGCCGCTCGATCCGCGCATTCTCGAGTGGGAGACGCCCGCGGTGGCCAAAGCGGCCATGGATTCGGGCGTGGCGACCCGGCCTATCGAAGATCTGGCCGCCTACCGCGACGGACTGGCGACGCGCGTAGACAAGGCCAGAGCGAGAGGCGCGGCGCTTTACAAGAGTTACCTCCCGTAATAGGCGAGACTCTCGCGATTCGATAAAAAATTAAAAGAAGCTAAAAATGAAACGGTCTTTCTTCGCGAAAGACCGTTTTTTTTGTAATTTACGCGGTTCGTTGAGCCGCTATAACAAGGAAGCTCCTCCGCCCATGGCGGGGATGTCATTTTACATTAATAAAAGACGGGGAACCAGCTTGCGTGTAGTTGGGCGGATCGTATCTGCCGCAAGCCGCGATAAAAAGAGCGATAAAGGCGATTAGAACGTATTTCATGTGAGCCCTCGTTCAGGAAGTCTGCGCTTCGTGGGTTACAGGTTGATTGTCGGAAGTCGCGGGAGCGTCGCTCGCTTTGTCGAGCTTCTCCGCTGGCTGCCCTTTCGCGCTTTCAGGGCGCGCCGGATTTGCCTGAGGTTCGGAAGATTTGGGACTATCGTTCCCGGGAGTCTGATGGCCCGGCTGACAATCGGGCGTATCCTTTATATGCACGTCAAGTTGCGGGAAGGAAATATCAATATTTTCCTTCGCGAACACGTCGTTTATTCCAAGGCGTATATCGGAGGAAGTAGAGACGCCCATGTCGTAATCCTTCACCCAGAAACGCAGTTTAAAATCCAGCGCGCTGTCGCCGAAATTCGTGAACACAACGCTGGGCACGGGATATTTGAGGACATTTTTATGCGCGTTCGCTACGCCGATAAGCAACTTGATGACTTTTTCCGTATTGGAGCCATAAGCGACGCCTACCTCGACTTCGCGTCTAACGCTTCGGCTAAAACTTGTCCAGTTTAGCAATCGTCCCGTAATAAATTCCGAATTGGGGACAAAGATAATCGCGTTGTCGTAGGTTTCGACCATTGTCGCGCGCACGCTTATCTTGCGAACCCGACCTGTCGTTCCCGCGACCTCCACAACGTCGCCGACCTGAAGGGTACGCCCGAAAATGAGAATCAGTCCCGATATGAAATTATTGACGATATTCTGCATGCCAAAGCCGATGCCTACGGAAAGGCCGCCCGCGACCATTGCCAGGTTGCTCAATTGCATTCCCAGCGATTTCAAGACGAAGAGACCAAAAATCGCCCAGGCGATATATGTAAGCGCGGTTTGCATCGGCGTAATTAGCGTCGAGTCGAAATTGCTTCCCTGTTCCGGCAACTTCGCCAGGAATCTGGTGCCCATAGCGACTACGGTTCGAGTAAGATAGAAAACGCTGACGATCATGAGCGCCTGGATAATATTGAACTGGGTGGCGCCAACCGTGACGCCTTTCAAAGCGTACTCGCTAAGCAGAAATGTGCCGCCGGGCAACATGGC
>JAAUYY010000007.1 GCA_014804865.1 Desulfovibrio sp. | reverse complement strand
AAATTCGAAAAAAACGCCTCGCCCAAGCCCAAAAAGCCAAAAAGGAAAAGGAAGAGGCGGAGAAGAAGGAAGCCCAAAGGCAACTTAAGGCCAGGATGCAAAATTAAATATAAAATATTTCTTGCCAAAAAAATAAAAATGCTTTAAATATCCAACTTGCCGCTGGCGTAGCTCAATCGGTAGAGCAACTGATTTGTAATCAGTAGGTTGCGGGTTCAAGTCCCATCGCCAGCTCCAGTCGGCAAGTCGGTCGCCGCGATATCCGTTTTGAAACGGGCGCGAAATGGAGGGATACCCTAGCGGCCAAAGGGAGCAGACTGTAAATCTGCCGTCGTAAGACTTCGGTGGTTCAAATCCACCTCCCTCCACCATACCGACTGGAAAAGCGAAAAAATATGCCTTGGCTGTAGGAGACAGGTTTGGCTGTCGGGGAACTACAATCTGTCGGCATGAAAGATTAAACTTTCAGGCTTGGCATTCAGGCGCGGGAATAGCTCAATTGGTAGAGCATCAGCCTTCCAAGCTGAGGGTTGCGGGTTCGAGTCCCGTTTCCCGCTCCAATCACATCATCCTTCCCCTATCCTCATGCCATAGCGTTTTCCCCTAACGGGGAGAAAGGGCGTAAGCGGGTTGCGCGGATATACGGCGACGAGCTTCATGAGGCGCTTAATTTTTAAGCCGCCAAACAATTTTTCCAGGGAGACCTAAAAATGGGCAAAGCGAAATACGAACGCAAAAAGCCGCATGTAAACATTGGCACCATTGGCCATATTGACCACGGAAAGACAACTCTTACCGCCGCCATCACAAAAATTGCCGGTCTCAAGGGCGAAGGCAACTTTGTGTCCTACGACGAAATCGATAAGGCTCCTGAAGAAAAGGAACGCGGCATAACCATCGCCACGGCGCATGTCGAATACGAGACTCCCAAGCGGCATTACGCCCACGTCGACTGCCCTGGTCACGCCGACTACATCAAAAACATGATCACCGGCGCCGCGCAGATGGACGGCGGCATATTGGTGGTCGCGGCCAACGACGGCCCGATGGCCCAGACTCGCGAGCACATTCTTCTCGCCCGTCAGGTCGGCGTTCCGCAGCTGGTCGTATTCCTGAACAAGACCGATATGGTCGACGATCCGGAACTTCTCGAGCTGGTCGAGATGGAAATGCGCGAATTGCTTTCCTCCTACGGCTTCCCGGGCGACGATGTGCCTGTTATTCGCGGTTCCGCGCTAAAGGCGCTCGAGTGCGAGCAGGCGGACGCTCCCGAGGCCAAATGCATCGATGAGCTTTTGGCCGCTTGCGACGACTTTATACCCGAGCCGAAGCGCGAAATAGACAAGCCCTTCTTGATGCCCATCGAAGACGTGTTCTCTATTTCCGGTCGCGGCACTGTCGTAACGGGCAGAGTCGAGCGCGGCGTCATCAAGGTCGGCGACGAAGTCGAGATCGTAGGCATCAAGCCCACGCAGAAAACTACCTGCACGGGCGTTGAAATGTTCCGCAAATTGCTGGATCAGGGTCAGGCCGGCGACAATATCGGCGTGCTTCTGCGCGGCACCAAACGCGACGAAGTGGAGCGCGGTCAGGTTCTCGCCGCTCCCAAGTCCATTACGCCTCACAAGAAATTCAAAGCCGAAGTTTACGTCCTCTCCAAGGACGAAGGCGGTCGCAAAACGGCGTTCTTCAGCGGTTATCGTCCGCAGTTCTATTTCCGCACGACCGACGTAACCGGCGTGATCGAATTGCCCGAAGGCGTCGACATGGTTATGCCCGGCGACAACGTTTCCTTCACTGTGGAACTGATCGCCCCCATCGCCATGGAAAAGGGACTGCGCTTCGCCATTCGCGAAGGCGGCAAGACCGTCGGCTCCGGAGTGGTAACCGAAATCCTCGAGTAATTTATGAGAGTCAATGTCATTATGGCTTGCACAGAATGCAAGCGACGCAATTATAGCACAAGGAAAAACAAGAAAACTACGACTGGTCGTCTGGAAATGAAGAAGTATTGTCCCTGGGACAAGAAACACACATTGCACAGAGAGACCAGATAAATAAAAATTCCGACGAGCGGACGAAATACTCCGTTCGTCCGGCGCGCAGGGTAGTAGCTCTAACGGCTAGAGCAGCGGTCTCCAAAACCGCTCGCTGGGGGTTCGAATCCCTCCTACCCTGCCATTTTATTACGCGAGCGAGAAATGGCAAAAAAACAGGCTCAAAGCCAGGATACAAAAGCCGAATCAAAACCAAATCCAATAGTCCGCTTTATCCGGTACGTCGAAGCGTGTCGCGCGGAATTGCGCAAGGTAACATGGCCCACCTGGAAAGAAACGCGCAAGGCGACTTTCGCCGTATTGGGTTTTGTGGCCATAATGGCAATAATTTTAGGGCTTATTGATTTGGGCCTCTCCAGTCTAATCAAGGCCATTCTGGCTTAAAGGGCGCCATGATAGAATCTAACGAAGAACCAGTCATAGACGATGGAGGCGAATTAAGCAAAAAGCCTCGCTGGTACATTGTCCATACCTATTCCGGTTTTGAGCAACGCGTAAAAAAGACTATCGATGAAATGCGTCGCACTGGACAGGACAAGGGTCTAATCGAAAAGGTAGTCGTTCCCACAGAAAAGGTGCAGGAGCCCAGCAAGCAAAAGCTGGAGCCGCGCACCACAACTCGCAAACTCTTCCCCGGTTATATTATGGTCAGGATGATCATGACCGATTTTTCCTGGCATCTAGTGCAGACAATTCCCAAGGTAACAGGTTTCGTAGGCGGCAAGAATCGCCCAGCGCCCATGATGAACGGAGAAGCCGAGAGCATTCTCAAGCTCATGGAATTGCGTCAGGACAAGCCGCGCCCGAAATTCGATTACGAGATCGGCGACGAAGTGCGCGTGCTCGAAGGCCCCTTCAAGGATTTCAACGGCGTCGTCGAAGACGTGAACCACGACAAGGGAAAATTGCGAGTTTCCGTCTCCGTTTTTGGTCGGCAGACTCCGGTAGAGCTGGATTTTAAATACGTGTCAAAGGGTTAGGACAGCGAGCGACAAGCCGCGACTCCGCGATCGAGCTTCTCGAACCCAATCGTTTCGCGAGTTTCAAGAGATCTCGACTCCAAATCGACTTCTGGCGTTCTCGCTATAAGGATAAAAGATAATGGCAAAGAAAGAAGTAGCTAAAATAAAATTGCAAATTCCGGCGGGCGCGGCCAATCCTTCGCCGCCAGTCGGTCCCGCGCTTGGTCAGCATGGCCTCAATATCATGTCGTTTTGCAAGGAATTTAATGCGCGCACGCAGGATCAAAAAGGCATGATCATCCCCGTCGTGATCACTGTGTACGCCGATCGCTCTTTCAGTTTCATTACCAAGACGCCTCCCGCGGCCGTATTGATCATGAAGGCCGCGAAACTGGAGAAAGGCTCCGGCGAACCGAACCGTACCAAGGTGGGCAAAATTTCTCCGGCTCAGGTCGAGGAAATCGCAAAATTAAAAATGCCCGATCTGAACGCGGCGTCGCTTGACGCCGCGATCAAGACCATCGCCGGCACGGCCCGAAGCATGGGCATTGAAATAAAATAGCCATCCCGTCTCTTTCGCGGCGCGCGATAGGACTGGCGATAAAACGAAAGGATATAAAAAATGCCCAAGCATGGCAAAAAATTTAATAAAGCGGTCGAAAATATCGATTTGCAACAAAAATATTCAGTGGAAGACGCGGTAAGCAAATCGCTGGAATCCGCTTACGCGAATTTTGACGAAACAGTGGACGTCGCACTGAAATTGGGCGTCGATCCAAAATATTCCGATCAAATGGTGCGGGGAGCCGTTACTTTGCCCCATGGACTGGGCAAGGAAGTGCGCGTAGCAGTCTTTGCCAAGGGCGAAAAACAGGCCGAAGCCAAAGCGGCTGGAGCCGACATCGTAGGCGCCGAAGATCTGGTTCAGAAAATAAAAGACGGCTGGCTCGAATTTGACGCGGCCGTCGCGACGCCGGATGTCATGGCTCTGGTTGGTCAGGTTGGTCGCGTTTTAGGACCAAGGGGCTTGATGCCCAACGCGAAAACAGGCTCCGTTACTTTTGACGTGGCCAAGGCTGTGAACGAGTTAAAAGCCGGTCGCGTAGATTTCAAGGTTGACAAGGCCGGCGTCTTGCACGCTCCCCTCGGCAAGAAATCTTTTGGTCAGGAAAAAATACTGGGAAATCTCAAGGCCCTGCTCGAAGCCGTAAACCGATTGAAGCCCTCCGGCGCGAAGGGAACGTATATGCAGTCGATGGGCGTTTCCACGACCATGGGTCCAGGCTTGAAAGTGGACATGGGCCAGGTAAAGAAATTTCTCGAGGGAGCCAGTTCCTAGCTCCCGTTAAAACGTTTTATAGGAGCGCGTCGAAATCTTTTCGCCGCTCCGGCTTTCATGCAGGATTGAAAATCGGGTCGAAGACGACAGGCCGCTCGGCGTAAGTCCTGTCCAGACTGTTCTTTGGCTCGGCTTTCCGACTGTTAACCCCAAAGCGAGGAGTTCGCGTGAACAGATCCGAAAAAGCCGTCATCATAGAGAGCGTAAAGGCGAAAGCCAACGACGCTTCTCTGGCGGCGATCACCGACTTCAAGGGCATGACAGTGGAAGAGCTGACTGGTTTAAGGGCGCGCTTGCGCGAAGCGGGCGGCGAATATCACGTCGTCAAAAACACCCTTGCGAGAATCGCTCTTTCAGATGGCAAACACGAAGTTATCAAGGACAAGTTCCATGAGAACTGCGCCATCGCCTTCGCCTTTGACGATCCGGTGCAAGTCGCGAAGGCCTTAAGCGATTTTGCCAAGCAAAGCAAGCTTTTCGCCTTGCGAACGGCGAGTCTGGACGGCAAGGAAATGACCTCCGCCCAGGTTGAAGCTCTGGCCAAGTTGCCAAGCCGCGAGCAATTGCTCGGCCAATTGCTGGGCACGATGAACGCCGTGCCGGGCAATTTTGTATCGCTTTTGGCCAATGTAGTAAGAGGATTGCTCTACGCCCTGAAGGCGATAGAGGAAAAGAAGGGAAGCGCTTCCGCTCAATAAACCAAATAGCCATTCCGACAGGAGAAGATCATGGCCGTTACCAAAGAAGAAGTCGTAGAATTTATTTCCAATATGACAGTTCTCGAACTGTCCGAATTTATCAAGGAACTTGAAGAAAAATTCGGCGTGTCCGCCGCCGCTCCCGCGGCCGCCATGGTCATGGCGCCCGCGGCTGGCGCGGAGGCTGGCCCGGCCCCCGAGGAAAAGACCGAATTTGACGTTGTGCTCAAGGGCGTGGGCGCGAACAAGATCGNCGTCATCAANGTCGTNCGCGCNNTGACCANNCTGGGNCTCAAGGAAGCCAAGGANAAGGTNGACGGCGCCCCCTCCACCATCAAGGAAGGCGTTTCCAAGGAAGAAGCCGAAGAAGCCAAGAAGCAGCTTACAGAAGCCGGCGCCGAAGTCGAAATCAAATAAATATTATAAAATTAGCGCGAAAAATGAGGGAGCCNANNGGCTCCCTTTTTTGCCAGTTCATCAAAATTTTTTCATTTTTAGACTTCAATTAATGTTGTCTTCGCTTTCTGAACATAACGCCACTTTTAATCAAGATATTGTGAAAAAATTGCCTTTAATTATTAATTATAACGAGCTCGTTTGAAATTATCCCAACGGCGAAATAAATTCGCTTTGCGGCAATTTCGCGACCGTCTTCGCGTCGTTAATCCGCAATATCGAGTTGGAAATTTCATTTGCAAATCGCTATACGAGCGCGATTTACCAAAATTCAATAATCCTATTTGCAAAAATCAATAGCTCTTAATTTCCAATAATCACGCTTCCATCTTTCAAAAGACGAACGATTTATTTCGCTTACATTAGAATGATTATGTAAATAAGCGTAATTTTTAGAATGCTCTTCTGCTGTTAATTCTAATAAAAGACCATCTTCCTCTTGCGCTACATGATGAAGATTTATAGGATTACAGGAGTTATCAAAAGGTGCTCCTCCTACCTTCATTGATTGGCAACTTGTTTTGTCTCTACATATTTTGTACTTTGATATAATCTTATCACGTTGCCCAACACGTCTCCCATAACTTTTTTTTAATAATGATTCTTTTATTATATTTTTTTCAAATTGAGAGATATTCCTAGGAAAAATAAATTTTCTAATATTTCTCATAAATTCAAAAGCGGATAGACGTCTCCAAAGCCAGTTCCAGACCCATGGTATAATTTTTGCTCCCTGCTTTATAAACCCAAATGCCATGGCTCCGTTCATAATAGAAGTTTCAGTATCTGTATCTTCGGCGACTTTTTCTAACTTACCAGATGAATTTATTTCATACAATTCATTGTCTAAAAGTAATAAATTATTTGTATTATCAAACGAATATGTTGACGAATAAGCTAAAGTATTATATAAAAAAACCCAAATAAAAAGGATAAATATAGTTTTTGTAGTTAGCATATTACCCCGTAATAAAAAATAAGGCCACCTCTTGTCCCTTCGTTTTTCCATCCCGTTCCCTCTCATTCGTTACTTCTCATGGAGCACTCTTGAAAAAATCCACGTCCACCCTGATTTTATCCTGAATCTTGTTGCCGTAGAGCAAGTAGCCATTTTCCAGGCCATATCTATACAAATCTCTTGTCAGGCGGACGTCGTCTTCGCAATATTTCGCTATTTTATCAATTTCGCCTTCTTTCCACCATTTAAGAGCCTGAAGGCCGTCCGAGCTTTTGCGATTATCCAAAGTCGCCTTGGCAAGATTATCGAGCGAGACGCGATAGTTCAAACGCTCGTAAATTTTTTGGAGCAGATCCAGCGTTGGCAAAGCGCGAAGATCGAAATTCTCTTTAGCGGCGAACGGTTCGAGTACCTTGTAATCGAATCGAACGCTGTTAAAGCCTATGACAAGATCGGCCTCTCGCATTCTCGCGAACATATTTGGCAATTCGTCTTCCATATAGGCGTAAAATTTATCGTCGGAGCTATCGTAGAGGACGGCGACGCTTACGCCCATTTCGGAAGCTTTATGCCAGCCTCCGACCTCCGAAGCCGAACGCCGCGTTTCCACGTCAAAAACAACGTAACGCGACGGCGGCTTCGCGGGCGCGGCCGCGACGGGCAATTCGGGCTGAGGGGACAAGGCGGAAGAGTCCTTCGTCGCCTCGCAAGGCGATATTTTGAGCGTCTCTATTATTTCGTCGCCTTCGGATCCTTCGGCCAATAACTCGCGCAATAACTCGAGCGCGCCTTGTTTGCTCAATGGCCTATTGCCAGCCCCGCATTTGGGCGATTGCACGCAAGAAGGGCAGCCGTCCTCGCAAGAGCATTCCCCAATCAATTTTTGAGTGGATTCGAGAACCCGTCTAATTTCTCCAAAAGCCGCCTTGGTCAGACCCGCTCCGCCCGGAAGATTATCGTATAAAAAGACAGCCGCGCGGCCCAGTTGCGGGTGCAGGGGAATGGAAATACCCCCAAAATCGTTGCGATCAGACAGCACTTCCAGGGGAAGCATACCGATCACGGCGTGCTCGAGCGCGTGGATGGAGCCCATGAAATGCAAAAATTTATCTTCCAGGCTTTTCCTGATAACTTCGGGAACAACTATCCATATTCCCTCCGTCTCAAAGATCCTGGGAGGAGCGTTAAGCGGCGTAATAGACAAAAGGCGATTGCCGCTGACCGATCTTTTTTCATAGCCGGTTATGAAGTCGGTAATGCGCAATTTCCCTCTAAAAACTGGACAACGTCCTAACGAAAACCTTTCGTACTCTTGAAGTATATCGGTGGTCTTATGCGAGCGAACCCTTGTAAACCAGTCCGTTCGCGCGGCTTTCGCGACAACTCTTTGTCTCGCGTCGTCGATGCTTTCTATGAGGTAATTGCGTCCGCGGTGTATATATACCGCTCCGGGATGCGCTTCCCGCCACGCCCGATAATTGTCAATGGAGCCGATGATCCTCCCGTCCTCGTTTTCAATATGATAACTCAATCCCCCGCCGCGCAAATCAACGTCCTTTTGGGGATAGACGCGAGTGGCCACAAGCAGGGAAAGGTCGGCGTTCGGGGCCAATCGCCTATTCGCGAGCAACATTTCCTTCGCCGCTTTGCCTCCGGGACTCATTAACTCCGGCTCGCCCGGCTTAGGAGGAAGCTCCGTCGCTGCGCATTCAAGATGGC
>JAAUYY010000006.1 GCA_014804865.1 Desulfovibrio sp. | reverse complement strand
AAAACATTCGCGACACGCCATTCAGTCGCAAACCTGTCGGCGCCGGCCCTTACAGATTAAAGAGCTGGGATCCCGGCTCGAGCATCGTTCTCGAATCCTCCCCGACCTATTTCGAAGGGCGTCCGAAAATAGCCGAAGTAGTTTACCGAATTATACCGGACGAATCGACCATGTTCATGGAGACGCGCGCCGGACGCCTCGACGTAATGAACCTCAATCCGCTTCAGTACTTGCGCCAGACCTCGGGGAAATGGTGGGAAGAGGAATTTTCAAAATACCGCTACCTCGCGTCCGTATATATTTTCATGGGTTTTAATATGGAACACCCGGCCTTCAAGGACGCGAGAGTGCGTCGCGCCGTTTCGCTGGCCATTAACCGCGACGATCTCGTCTCCGGAGTCCTTCTGGGTCTGGGAGAAGCCGCTTTTGGCCCGTACAAGCCGGGAACCTGGGCCTATCACCCAACGCTGAAGCCGATCCGCGAAGATCTTGACGAAGCGCGTCGTCTTCTCGCGGAGGCGGGTTACGTTCGCGACGAGCGGGGGCGCATGGCCAAAGATGGAAGACAGTTAAGCTTCGTCATACTCACCAATCAGGGGAACGAGCAGAGGATTCTGACCGCCACGCTTATTCAGGGACAGCTCGCGAAGCTGGGCATCGAGGCGAAGATCAGAACCGCGGAGTGGGCGGCCTTTATTCGCGAATTTGTTAACAAGGGGCGATTCGACGCGGTCATTCTCGGATGGACGATCACCCAGGATCCGGACATATTTCAGATCTGGCACTCTTCCCAAGCCCATGACGGAGGCTTGAATTTTACGCGCTATCGAAATCCGGAGGTCGACGCGATCCTGGAAGAAGCTCGAGCCATACCAGATCAGGAGCGGCGCGCGAAACTTTACTGGAAGCTTCAGGAAATTCTTGACAAAGATCAGCCGTATTGTTTTCTTTTCGTCCCCTACGCCTTGCCCATTGTGCAAAAACGCTTTCATGGCATACATCCGGCGCTGGCGGGCATAATGTACAATTTCGACAAGTGGTACGTGCCCAGGGAAGCGCGACGCTACTCGACCGCGACCCCGTAAACCTCGTCCGAAATTTTAAATCGCCGCGATGGGGCGGAATTTAATGTCGGTCGCGCTCTCGAATAACAAGTCTTTTTCGCATTATAATGCCGAATGGACTTGTCGCGCGAGAGGCTGGAATAAAGGCGGAATCCGCGGCATAGCGCAAAGTCGCGACCGCGACCCGGAAAGCGACGCGAGCGAGCCAATGCGCCGAAGACTTATTTTCCCCAAAGCTCCCCGCCGCTCCCGACGCGGAGGCTCTCCCGCCTCGGCGACGCGCGGTCGCGAACATTTCGCGCTGGCCCCCGCGATCGAGCGTCGGAAGCGAGTTCCGCCCTGCTATTCCCCGCTCTCCCGCCGACCGGAGAACTAAAATCGGCGTCGCGCGACGCCCGGATCCGTCGCTTTGCCGAGCAATTGTTATTTCTGGCACAAGGCTTGCTCTTACGATCTGTCGCAATAGCGATTTTCTCTTCCGGCGCGGTCGCTCGCGACGGAGCGGAATACTCCGCGACGCGCGCCACGCCATATATACCGCAAGGAGGGCAGGATGACGGACAACGCGGCGGAACACCGAGCGGAACTCGAAAAAACGCTCAATCCCATCGAAGTCCTCGCTCTGGCTCTGGGCGCCATCGTAGGCTGGGGATGTTTCATTCTACCCGCCCTGCGCTTCCTGCCCGACGCCGGCCCGCTAGGCACGATCATCGCCTTCTTCGTCGGCGCTTTTTTCCAGTGCGTCGTCGCGTTAAGTTACAGTTTTCTCATCCGTCCCTATCCTGTGGCCGGGGGCGCCTTCGCTTACGCTTACGTCGGCTTCGGCTCGCGGGCGGCCTTTGTCTGCGGCTGGGCGCTCGTATTAAGTTATATCTGCGTCATCGCGGCCAACGCCATGGCCCTGATTCTCCTCACCCGCTACCTCGCGCCCGGCCTTTTTGACGTAGGCTATCTCTACACCATTGCCGGATGGAAAATAAACGCCGGAGAGCTCGCTTTTGTCTCCTGCGTTTTGTTGCTCTTCGGCTGGATGAACTATAGAGGCATGAGCGCCGCCAGCGCAATTCAGGTCATACTTGCCCTGGCGCTTACGGCTGGCGTCCTTGTTCTCGCCTCGGGAACATTTCTATCCGAGTCGGCGTCTCTGGAAAATTTCCGTCCTCTCTTTTCGGAAAGTCGATCCGCCGTCGCCTGCGTCCTCGTAATTCTCGCGCTGACTCCCTGGCTCTATGTCGGTTTTGACACTATCCCGCAGACCGCCGAGGAGTTCAAATTTTCGCCGGACAAAGCGCGCGGCTTAATGCTCCTCTCCATAATCTGCGGCGCCTTCCTTTATTCTCTGGTAACATTGAGCGTGGCCGGCTATATTCCCTACGGCGAGTTGCTCGCAAAAAACCATCCCTGGGCAACTGGGTGGGTCGCGGATCAAGTGTTCGGCCGTTTCGGCGGCGTTGTGCTGACCGTTCCCGTGCTCGCGGGAATCCTTACCGGTATGAACGGTTTTTTCATGGCCACGACGCGACTTCTATTCAGTATGGGCCGAAGCAAGTTCCTGCCTTCCTTCTTCTCGTCCGTGCATCCCCGCTATAACACGCCGTGGAAGAGCGTCCTCTTCACCCTCGCCTTCTGTCTGATCGTGCCCTGGTTCGGGCGCGCCGCGCTGGGATGGATCGTCGATATGTCCGCTATCGGCACTTCCCTCGCCTATCTCTTTACCTGTCTTACGGCCTTCAAGTATCTGGAATCTCGGCCCGAGTCCTCAAAGCTCTTCTTATGTAAGGCGACTTGCGTTCTAGGCGCGATGACTTCCGTCGCCTGTTTCTTCCTCCTGATTTATCCTGATTCCCCAGCCGCGATAAGCGTTCCTTCGTGGCTCGCGCTTTTCGTCTGGATCGCCATGGGCGGACTTTTCTATCTCTCCCGACGCAAGGAACTCGCGAGAATACCTCAAAAACGTCTAAAATATCTCCTTTTCGGCAAGAAAGATTGTCCGCTTCTCTTTAACGAGGATTTGGACGCCTCCGATTATAATCTTGTTCGCGACGAAATCGCTGGGGAGAAAAATAATGTCCTTCCTTAAAATATGCCTCGGAGTCGCGATCATAATTATCGAGACATTCATCGGCTCGCGAGCCTTTTTCCCGGACGCCTTCCTGAACGAACCCGACGAAATCGAGCCGATAATCGAAGCAAAACGGCCCATACTCGATAAACTTTCGCCCGAAGAATTGCTCTTCATCAGCGAAAACCCCGTAATCTCCGCAGGCGTGGATCCAAATTTTTATCCGCTGGAGTCCTTCGACGAGAGAGGCAGATATTCGGGATTGGCCGCGGATTATCTGCGCCTGATCGAAAAAATGACGGGACTGAAATTTAAACCCGTCAGAACACGGGATTGGGCCGAGACAGAAAAACTCGCCCAGGAAGGAAAAATCGATATGTTCCCCGCGGCCGCCAACACAGGCAGACGCGACGAGTATATGCTTTTCACCGCGCCCTATATCAATATGCCCGGCGCGATCATGGCCAGACGCGACAGCGACATGAAAAAGGAGGACGCGAAAGATCTCCGGGGAAAGAAAGTCGCCGTGGTTCGCGATTATTCCTGGCAGGATTATTTGCGCGAATTTCATCCCGACGCGATCATCATCGAGGCGCCTTCGACGCTCGACGCGCTGACTCTCGTCGCCTCCGGCGAAGCGGACGTCGCGCTCGATTACGAATTCAATCTGCTAGAAAAAATTCAGACTGGCGGCGTCCTGCAAATGCGAACGGTTGATCGCGCCGACGCTTCTTACGGCCACGCGATGGCCGCGCGCAAGGATCTCGAGCCTCTGTTNGGCGTCATNTCNACCGCCCTCGCCGAGATTTCCCCACGCGAAAAAGAGACTCTGGCCAATAAATGGCTAAATCAGGAACGCCCAAGCTATACGGAAAAACACTGGCANTGGATTTTCTTCTTCTTCGTTCAAGCTATCCTGCTCTGTCTCGGCGTAAACGCGTGGTACGAAGCGAAANCGCGTCGCGAAACGCGCGCCGTCCTTCGCGAAGCGCGGAAGCGGGATCCCCTCGACGCCTTGCGCGAAGAGTCTCGCGCGAGGAGCTAAAAAACTCGCGNCCGCATACTATAATTAATATCTCCNCCCGGCTTATATTCCGCTTCCCCGGATATTAATTACATTCTCGNGTTATCCCTTATTAGCGCGATCCGCGTNCTCCTGAATCGCTTCGACGGAGATTAAAAGCGATTCAATCTCTTCCCATTGGATATTTTCCGGTCTGGAATTGCGAAAATAGCTTCAAAAAAAATTTTTTTGAGCCGCTATTCATGCGAAATCCAAAGCCATAATTTGATGACAAGCCAAGAAATTTATATTGCGACGAGCCGTCAAATTATTTCAAACCGCCGGGATCCTTCGCTATAAGTTTTTAAGCTGAAAGACTAGCCGACGGCGTCCGATACGATTTGACTTATTTTTTGCGCCGATTATGCTTCCCTNGACATTCGCGCGGTTTTCGCTCGCCGAGAAACGCCGGAGCGAAAAAATTCGCCGCGCGCTCTCATGCGAGGAAAAAGATGAATAAAACCAGAAACGAGGCCTTGCGCCGCGCGTTCGACGCCGAGCCTTTGACCAGCAAGACGGATCCCGAAGAGCAGACGCCAATGGAATCGGCCGCCGGCCTATTCGGAAAGAATGTCTTTGGGCTTGACACCATGCGCAAGCGTCTCCCCAAGGATGTATANAAAAAGCTCGCCACAACCATTCGCGAGGGGAAGAGACTTGATCCCGAGATCGCGGATGTGGTCGCGAACGCCATGAAAGACTGGGCCATAGAGCGCGGAGCCACTCACTATACGCATTGGTTTCAGCCAATGACGGGACTAACCGCGGAAAAACACGACGCCTTTCTCTCGCCCGGGCCGGATGGCCAGGGCATAAGCGAATTTTCAGGGAAAATGCTGATCAGCGGCGAGCCCGACGCCTCCTCCTTCCCTTCGGGCGGCATTCGCTCCACTTTTGAAGCGAGAGGCTACACGGCCTGGGATCCGACTTCTCCCGCTTTCATAGTCAAGGGGCCGTACAGCGCGACTTTGCATATCCCCACGTTTTTCTATTCCTATTCCGGCGAGGCGCTCGACAGGAAAATTCCCCTCGCTCGCTCAATCGCCGCGCTCTCGCGTCAAACCTTGCGCGTTTTAAAACTATTTGGCAACGAGGCAGCGACCTACGCGCGTCCCATGGTCGGTCCCGAGCAGGAATATTTTCTGGTCGATAAAAATCTCGCCGCCCTGCGTCCCGATATTATGCTCGCGGGCAGAACTTTGCTTGGCGCTCCCCCTCCCAAAGGCCAGGAAATGGAGGATCATTACTTCGGAGCCGTGCCCGCTCGCGTGATGAGCTTCATGCAGGATCTCGAAAAGGAATTGCTCGCGCTCGGCATACCGGCGAAGACGCGTCATAACGAAGTGGCCCCAGGCCAATTTGAGATCGCCCCGGTTTACGAAGACGCAAATCTCGCCTGCGATCACAATATGCTTATGATGAACATGATGCGTCATCTCGCGGGCAAACACGGTTTTGTCTGTCTTCTGTCCGAAAAGCCTTTCGCTGGCGTAAACGGCTCCGGCAAACACAATAATTGGTCAATCAGCGACTCGACTGGACAGAACCTCCTTAACCCGGGCTCCACGCCGCAGGACAACGCGCAGTTCCTGGTGTTTCTGGCAGCGGCGCTGCGGGCGGTTCACAAACATTCCGCGGCCTTGCGCCTGGGCACTGTGGGCGCGGGCAACGATCACCGTCTTGGCGCTAACGAGGCGCCTCCGGCAATTCTTTCCGTCTATCTCGGCGAGCAACTAACCGAAGTCCTGGAAAGCATCATAAGCGGCGGTCACGCGAAAGATCGGAAAAATCCGGTCATGGAAGTCGGCGTCTCCACCTTGCCCCCGCTTCCGGTCGATCTTTCCGATCGCAACAGGACAAGCCCGTTCGCCTTTACCGGCAACAAGTTTGAATTCCGCGCTTTGGGGGCTTCGCAGTCCGTCGCTCCGGTAAATATAGCCCTGAACGCGGCTATGGCCTGCGCTCTGGACGATATCGCGACGGAACTCGAAGCCGCCATATCCGGCGGCGCGACCCTGAACGAAGCCTTGCAGGAACTCTTGCCCCGCCTTTTCCGCGAGCATATGCCCGTAGTCTTCAATGGCAACGGCTATTCCGAGGAATGGCCGAAGAAGGCGGAAGAACGCGGTCTGCCCAACTACGCCAATACCGTCGACGCCCTGGAACGCTATATGGATCCGGAAGTGACGAGCGTCTTCTTGCGTCATGGAGTATTGAGCGAGAGGGAGATGGCCGCGCGGCAGGAAATTCTCCTTGAGAATTATTCGCGCGCCGTGATTATCGAGGGGAACGTCATGGCCGACATGATTCGCTCCGTTGTCCTGCCCGCGAGCAGGAAAGCCGAGACGGAAGCCGCCGACGCCGCTCTGAAAGTACGTTCCCTTGCCGGAGAGAAAGCCTCCAACGCCGAAGATTCCTACTTCAACGAATTGCACAATCATATAAGCTACCTTCAAATTCGCGTGAAAGAACTGGAGGATAGCATAGCCAAAACGCAAAAAATCGCCGATCCTCTAGCCCAGGCTCGCTCCGCGCGCGACACAATTATCCCGGCCATGGTTCAGTGCCGCGAACACGCCGACGCCCTTGAGCGACTGGTCGACGACAATCTCTGGAGTCTTCCGCGCTATGCGGAATTGCTCTGGGTTCATTAGATCAGGTTTTGCAAACTTGAACGCGCTCGCGGTCGACAGGGCGTCAATAAAATTAAAAATGCTATAATCGACAATGGGGAGGGACTAGACTTAGCCTCTCCCCATCATATATTTCAATAATTCCGCCAATTTTCGCCAGAGCTTAAGCTTCAGGACTCGCGGCATTGTCCCGTCTTGACGGCTTAAGGCTTCTACGCAAACTCCGGAAGGAAATTCCCTCTATTAAACTTCTCTGTCAGTAAGCGGCAAAAAAAATTCCATACGCGCCCGGGCGTAGCGCAAGGCGCCTGTTGTCGTGGGAATAACGCTAAAAATAATAAATTTTTAGATATGCGTTGAAAAAGGGAGGGCTCTTTACATAACCAACAAAATTTTCTCTTTGACGACGCTGGAGCTTTAATAACTGGTTGTGGAGCTAAATTTCGGCGTAAAATCCAATCAGTAGCTGACAATAAAATTAAATAGAGCGAATTAATCTTATCCGCGCGCTTTTAGAGATCCTCGTCCTTAAGCTCCGGCGGCTCCGCCACAATATCGGTGAGAATCCTGCGTCGTTTCGTCGCGGGAGGCGTCGTCGGAGCAGTTTTCCTGGGACGCGGATTGGGCAAGGAATTATAAAAAGTCCACCACGAGGGCCAGAGTTCGCCGATTATTCCCGGGTTGCCAAGAGAGTAGCCGCGCTGTTTTTCCCGAGCGCAGGCGACCAGCGCCAAAGCCATCGCCCATCCCGGCGTCGGCGCGTTCCAGACGCGATCTTCGCCCCCGCCCNCCGCGCGGCTAATCAATCCTTCGTCGGATGCGGAACAACCGCAAATCCGCAAAAAATCCGCCGCGGTCTCGTCCTCAAGAATCGCGGGGGGCAAGGAACTCTCCCCGCCCCGCGACGCCGCGCAGACAGCCAGCGCGGTTAAAAAGGGAGTCGCCATGGGCGGCAGATTCGCCACTAGTTCCTCGGGCGCGGACGCGATCGAAAATTTATTTAAAGGCTCGCGATTATCGACGCTTATTTCAGATCCCGTATTCTTCCAGGGCAGACGCGCGAAAAGCAGAAGNTNCCAGAGNGCGGTCGACTCNGGCCAGACTGGCCAGCCGCCGAACAATTTTCCCTCTCCCCCCAACGGTTCGAGCAAGCCAAGAATGAAACAGGCGATTTCAGGATCAAGCGGCAATTTCGGATTTTCGGGCGGAACCAGGCCGGANGGTTGCAAGTTTATAAAGCGGTTTCCCTCCGTAAACGTGGCGCCGCAGCTTTCGAGAATCGGCAGAACTCTCGCCAGAATAGACTCTCGCCGCGGATGAGCCGACAAGTTGAAGCCGATTGGCCGCGAATAAAAGGGCGCGGCCAGGATGAGCGCCTGAAGGAAGGCCTCGGGCAAATCCGGCGTCGCCGTAACGGACGCGGGNAGAATNCCCGAGCACTCCAGGCGAACNGGCAANCCCGANCTTTTNGGCACGATATACACTATCCTCGCGCCCATCTTTGTCAAAAATCCCCTCAGGAACGAAAAATCGGCCAGTTGCAACCCCGCGTCGCCCAATATCTTGCAGCGCGAATGTCGCCCCAGATAATGAGCCAGGATGAGATAAAAATTAAATTCGCTGTTTCCGGCGAACAAAGCCTTGTCGGGACAGCCCAAAGGCGAGGCGCGGCGACAGATTAACGCGTCGTCCTCGCGAGTTATGGCGCCGCCCATTTGCGCCAGAGCCTGAACGCAGTCGACTACCGNATCGCTTTGCGGCGCGGGCGCCATAGAGATTGGACGCCCCGCGCAAGCGGCGACATAGAGCCAGTAACGACAGAGACGGGAGTCGAGCGGCGCGGCGAAGGAAAACCGAGCCGCCTCGCGAGACGGAGCGAGATTGAAGGCCTCTCGCTTCCCGGCCTCGTCTTCGGCGGGTTTGGGCATAAAGCCCACGTTCTGCATAAGGGAGAAAAACCGACCGGATAACTCCGCGTCTTTGCTTACCCTGGCGACTTCCCTTTGCCAGGCTTCGCGCAGGAATATTTCGTCGGCGGTTTCTATTCTGCCCTTNTTTCGAATTTTTTCGAGAAGATTATGGCGCTTGAGCAAAAGACGCAGAATCTGTCTGTCTATCGCCGCGACATCTTCCCGCAGGGGAACTTTCGCGGCTTTATTATCCTTTCGATCCTTGTCGCCCATGAAAATCCTCGCCTGAAATCGACTTTATCAGNTAAANTATCATAAAACGCGAATTCGCGGAAGCGAAGCGCGTTAAAAACCGGAGCCTGTTCCAACGCCGACCGCGGCTTCCCCGCGAGCGCGGAACTGGACTTGAGAACAAGCGGACGCCAGCGCGACGAGCAGGATAAGCGCGATCAGTATTTTACGCGTTATCATGCCTCGTTATCCTCGCGCCCGGAGCCACGTCGTCCGTGATCCAGACATTGCCGCCGATCACGGCTCCGCGTCCTATTGTAACGCGGCCAAGAATCGTCGCTCCCGCGTAAACTGTTACATTATCTTCAAGTATGGGATGTCTCGGGATGCCTTTGGTCAGGGTTCCGTCCGCGTTTTTGGGGAAGGACAAGGCGCCGAGAGTCACTCCCTGATAGAGGCGACAACCGTCGCCAATGACGCAGGTTTCGCCGATAACAACGCCAGTGCCGTGATCTATGAAAAAATCCTCCCCTATTGTCGCGCCCGGGTGAATATCGATGCCCGTCGTCGAATGTGCCATTTCCGCAATGATGCGCGGTATGATCGGGATATTCAGCCTATACAGTTCATGGGCGACCCGATGATGGAACATGGCGGTTATCGAAGGATAAGAGAAAATCGTTTCGCCCACGCTCGTCGCCGCGGGGTCTCCCTCATAGGCGGCGCGGGCGTCGCCAGCGAGTATTCTCCGTATTTCCGGCAGGGATTCCATGAAAGCGATGGCCGCGCCCTCGCCCCTATCGCGGCAGGAATCGCAAGGCGCGCCGCTCGAGGAGCAATCGAGGCAAAGGCCAGACACGATCTGCTCCGAGAGCAGGACTCGAACGCTGTCCAGATTCGCGGCCATATGGTATCGCAAAGATTCGGAGGAGAGAACAGGTCGTCCGAAATACCCGGGGAAGAAAGCCGCGCGCAATCTCTCCATGATTTCGCGAAGAACGACGACCGACGGCATATTCGCCGCTCCGGGAGGCCGCGTTCCGTCGATGGGTCGCGCGCAGAGAGCCGAAGTAACGGAATTAATAAGCGCGGTCGGATCCGCTTTTCGGTCAAGGCCTATCATCGCGCGCCCGAGAGAACGCGCTTGATGCCGTTTATGGCCTGCCGAGAGCGATGCTCGTTTTCGATTAGCGCGAACCTGACATAATCGTCCCCGTACGAACCAAAGCCGAGGCCGGGGGATACGGCCACCTGCGCCTCTGTCAGGAGGAGACGGGAAAATTCGACCGAGCCCATTTTGCGGAAAGGCTCGGGGATTTTCGCCCAGACAAACATGGTCGCCTTCGGCGCCTCGACCTCCCAGCCTACGCGATTCAAGCCTTCGACCAGCTTGTCGCGCCTGTCTTTGTAAATCTGTCTGATCGATTCAACGCATTCGTCGGGCCCGTTTAACGCTACGGTAGCCGCGATCTGGATAGGCTGGAATATCCCGTAATCGAGATAGCTCTTGATTCGAGCCAGGGCGTGAACCAGCTTGGGGTTCCCAAGACAGAATCCCACACGCCATCCGGGCATGGAATAGCTTTTAGAAAGGGTATAAAATTCGACGCCGACATCCTTGGCGCCCTCTGCCTGCAAAAAGCTTGGCGCCTTGTAGCCATCAAAGACAAGATCGGCGTAGGCGAGATCGTGAATCACCCAGAGATCGTTCGCCTTCGCGAAATCGACAACTCGTCTGAAAAAGTCCAGATCGCAGACTTCGGTAGTCGGATTATGGGGAAAAGAAAGAAAAAGCAATTTGGGTTTTGGCCAGGTATGGCGCATGGCCTCCGACATATCTTCAAAGAAATCGCGGCCCTCGCCAATGGGCACGCTGCGCGCGTCGGCTCCGGCGATGATGGGCGCGTATTTGTGAATAGGATAAGTCGGATCTGGAGCCAGAACTACGTCGCCAGGCTGGAGCATGGCCAGACAGAGATGCGCCAATCCCTCTTTGGAGCCCATGGTAACGATAGCCTCGGTTTCGGGATCGAGATCCACGTCGTAAAGTCTTTTATAGCGGGCGCAAACCGCCTTGCGAAGATTTGGTATTCCTTTGGAGAGGGAATAGCGATGATTGACCGGCTTGCCGGATGCCTCCAGCAGTTTATCAACTATATGCGGCGGAGTGGGAATATCGGGATTGCCCATGCTGAAGTCAACTATGTCCACGCCTTGTCTTCTCAAATTCATTTTGAGTTCTCCTATTGTGGCGAAGACATAGGGAGGCAGACGCTGGATGCGCGAAAATTCTTCCATGGATGCTCCTTCGGAATTGCGAGGCAATTTAGGGTTAACAATTTTTTGTTTTTTTTGCAAATTGTCTGGATCGCATCGAACCTTCTCGAAAATCCTCGGCTCGCCGCCTTATTAAAAGCTAAAGGCGGTCGTCTCCGACCGCCCGCTTCGCGCCATAAACTGAACCCGATGTACAATAAATAAACAGTGGCGGATAATTTGGTTGGCGCCTTGTTTGCGAAAGCGTCGCGGTAAGCGCCAGCCGTTTTCGACGCTTTATAATCGCCGACTTTTCTATATAGCGTCGTCTATTGTCCTGATAATCTCTCTCGCGTCCATATCCTTGCGGAGGGGAAGGAGGGCCAGACGCAGAAAGTCGTCGCGGGAATCGATATCGAGTTTCAAGTCCGGGCGTTTCAGCCAGTCTTCGACCGGATCGAAAGTTCCGATCTTGAAATTTTCCCGATTGTCCCAGATATAGTTCATGCAATGCTCTCTTTGACTTTCTCTCGCGGCTTTTTTTGCCATATAATCGAGCAAGTCGCGGGAGATTATCTCCGCGCCCAGACCGTCCGGCCAGAGATTTTGCCTGGGTATATGGTTATAAGAATAGTCGTTGTCTCCGGCCATATGAAAGCTGATCAGACGATCAATAGCTTCGCCCCAGATCAGGGGATTATCGGCGCAGACGCGAACGACATGCTCCGCGTCGGCGATTTTGGCCGCCTTCGCGAATCGCCCGAGCACATCGTTTTCCGAGCCGACTACTACCTCGCGACCTCTGTTTCGCAAGTGCATGGCGAGCGCCGCGTCCAGAGGCGTGTCGGGGACGGCGACAATCACGCGATCCACAAGTTTCGCCGCGGCTACTCTCTCGCAGGCCCAATCGATGATAGGAGAGCCGACCAAAGCAAGCAGGGATTTCATGGGCAGTCGGCTCGAGCCAAGCCTCGCCTGAATGATGGCGACGGTGTTAGCGGCCATTATTCGCCCGGGATTTTTCCAGTTGATCCTCGATAAGCCCGATTACGCGTTGTTTGTTTCCCTCGAAACTCAATTTGTCCTGCCTTTCCCAGTAGCGGGCGCGTCTTTTTTGTTTCAGCATCGCCAGGAACAGGTTGCGGATCCGGCGATCGTCTATTTTATCCATTAGCCCGGCGAAAACGAAGCCGTTGCGCGGTCGCGCGAATCCGTGTTTGGCCTCTCTCTCGTGCGTCGCGAAGACAATTCCCGGGACGCGCATATGGGCGAGTTCGTAAACTGTGCGTCCCGCCGAGCAAAGCGCGAGATCGGCCCCCTCCATCATTCGACTCATTATATTTGTCGTCGAGGTAAAGGAGATCAGGGGATTGCCAAGCTCCGCGAGCCTTTTCTCCAAATTTTCCTTGCGGCTATAACCGGGGCCGGCCACAATCCTTATTGAAATTCCAAAAGCGCGACAAATGGGCTCGATAACGTTCAGAACTTTCAGCGTAAAGTCGCGTTGATCCGTGCCGCCGAAAGTGATCAGCGCGACGCGGACTTCTGGACGCAAGGGGTTGCGCGCGGCGTACAGGAATTCGTCGCGCAGACAAAAATACTCGGGCCCGCAACGGACATTGGCCGGAGGACGCGGATCCTCGTAAAGGGCGTTGATCACAAGATCGGCCAGACGCGAGCCCTCGCCGACGTCCTCAAAATTGATCGTCCGCGTACCCGCTTCGCGGAGGGAGCGCATATAGTCCGTCGGCGTGTTCAGAAAGTCGTTTATCGCCAGATCCGGACGCTGGGCGAGGACGGTCGCCTCGAGCGGCTCCGAGCCCTGCCGGACGACGCGGTAGTCGCGGCTCGCGATCTCCGACGCGGCCAGCTCGCTCTCCCGAGTGCAGACAAAGGTTACCTTATGGGCGGTGATCTCGTGGGCGAGCATCAGGGCGCGATAGACATGCCCCATGCCGATGGCCGCGTAGCCCGCGACCACAAAAACCGCGCTTTTGCGTTCGAGCAACCTCTCGCAAATCCACCAGTCCTGGTAATCGAGAATTTCTATGCCTCTCTCTCCCATGAACCAGGGCATGACCGAGCCGCGTCCGCCCTCGGCCAGGGCGCCCAGCCTTATCATGACGAGAGCGCGGGTTTCCGCGACATATTCCTCCCGATCCGAATCAAGGCTTCCGGCCTGGGCTATGGCCTCCTCGAGCGTCTCCGCCCTATTTTTCCATAGTCTTTGTTTGACTTTGCGGACAGTGATCAGGCAATCGGCCTTTTTGCGCTTAAAAGCGGCGTAGGCGTCCTCGATATCCGTCCAGACAAGCAAGGGGCAAGACGCGCGAAGAATGACGCAATCTTCGTAAGACTCCGCCANAGTCGANAGAAGGGCGTTAAGCTCTCCGACTATATCCCAGGTTTTGAANCGGAAAGACTGATCGCGAATATGCTTGACTCCGGCTCGATCGCAGACGAGCCCGATCTCCTCGCTATCCGTAAAAACATAAATGTCCTCGCCGCGAGCGCAGGCCAGCGCNGTATCGATAGCCCTGTTGATAAGCGGAACGCCAGCCAGTTTCTTGACGAGTTGATCCGGAATTACCGCGTTTTTCTTGATCGCCGGAATGACGAAACAACGCGAAGAGCCCATAAGTTTAGCGAAGNGAGCGCAAGACGTCCCGCGCGGCGTCAAGCATATACGAAAGTTCGTCTTCCGTTAGCGTATGCTGGAAGGGAAAGCTGACCATGGAATCAAAGAAGGCGTCGGCGTTCGGGCAATTCGCCTCTCCAAANCCCAGCTTGCGATAAAAATCGTANCGATTTAGCGGCAAATACTGAACTACGCATTTAACGCCCTTTTCGTCATGCATCCTGGCCATGAAACGATCNCGCTTCTCCGCGCCGTCCGCGAAGCGGGCCGCCAGGAGGTGATAGTTATGTCTCTTTGTCGGGACGCGATGAAACTCCAGCTCCGNAAAATCCGCGAGNCCGTCNATGAAACGCATGGCGCGAGCGCGTTTTTCCGCGTTTATATCGTCTATCCTGTCGAGAAGCTTCGCGCCCAGGGCGCATTCTATCTCGCCAACGCTGTANTTGGACGGCATTATGGGCTCGCCATCGAGCATGGGCAAATCGACATTGCCCATGGCCGGCGTCCAGTAATTGGGACGCGGCTCCGGATAGGCGCAATGCCCGTTGTGGCGAAGAAGGGGAACAAGGGCGGCCATTTTCGGATCGCGGACNTAAAACATCCCGCCTTCTCCGAGCGTCGTCAAATTCTTGTGGGAATGGAAAGAAAAGATTGCCATATCGCCGAAGGATCCAGCCTTGCGCCCATCGATTTCCGAGCCGATGGCCTGGGCCGCGTCCTCGACGCAAACTACGCCCCTGTCGCGACAAAGCGCCATGATTTCGGGCATATCGGCGANATAGCCATAGAGGTGGACGGGAACGACAGCCTTCGTCGCGGGCGTCATTACGCGCTCGATTGTCTCCGCCGTAACTGTCCGGGTTTTGGGATCAATATCCGCCCAAACCGGTTTCGCCCCAGCCTTGACAAATGGATAGGCCGAAGACGTGAACGTATGCGAAGGCAGGATTACTTCGTCGCCCGGTTTCAGGCGCAAAAGCGAGGCGGCGAGTTCGAGAGCGGAGGTGCCGTTGTTTACGGCGAAGCAAGAGCCGCGCTCGACATCCTGCCAGNCGGCGAATTTTCTTTCAAACTCCGCCTGCTTTTCGCCCTGGGTTAGCGTCGGCGCCCGGCGCATGGTCTCGACAACGGTCGCTATTTCTTCGTCCGTATAATCGATCGCCCTGCCGCTAAAGTTGATTTTCAGATCCAATTACCAACTCCAGATAACTTAAACAATAAGCCGGGCTTCGCGAGCAAAGCCCGGACATCGCGCTACATCGCCTTGAAAAGTTCCGTAACCTTTTCCCTGGTCAGGATATCCTTATACTTTTCGCCAAGTTTGTTTATCAGCGGCTTTTCGTGAACGATGCTCGCCTCGTAAAGCTCGTCGTATTGCCGGTCGGTCAAATCCTTGCATATGCCCTTCGGCAGGGAGACATTCTGCTTTTTAAGCATATCCTGGAATATCTTTAATTGAGCGGGATAAAATTCTCCGAGGACGGAGAGCGCGTAACAATTCGCGAGCCCGTGATGAACGCCGAGAACAATCGAAAGTCCCGCGGAAAGGGGATGAACGAGACCAACGGTTCCGGCCGCGAGACCGCCTTTGTAGGAGGCGATCATGAGCTTCTCGCGATTCTTGTCGCTCATCATATCGTCGGAAAGGAAGACTTCCTCCGTTAGCGCCTGCGCCTTTTCGGCGTAAGCGTCGGTAATCGCGTTGCGGAACTGGCCGTCAAGGTATTCGAAGCAGTGCATGAAAGTATCGACGCCGGTATAAAAATATTGATCGCGCGGTACGGTCGCGGTCAGCTTTGGATCCATCAAGACCTGGTCGAAGACCGAATAATCGCTGTTCATGCCCAGCTTCAGACCCTTTTCCTTGTTTATTATCACCGCGGTGCGCGAAGTCTCGGATCCTGTGCCGGAAAGCGTGGGAACGGCGACTTTATAGGGGGCNGGATTTTTGACCAGATCCCATCCCTGATAATCGGCCGCCTTGCCAGGATTGGTAAGGAGATNGCCCACGCATTTGCAGGTGTCCATTGTCGAGCCGCCGCCGAAAGCGATCAGGGCCGCGGGCTTGCGTCCGTTCAGGAAAGCCTTGACCCTATCGGCCATCGCGTCGACGCTCTCGCAGGTCGGCTCCTCTTTTGTGTCAACAAAAAAACGTCCGTCCCATTCTTCCACGGTAACCGTNTTAATCAAGCCTGTCCTCTCGAAGAAATGATCGAAGAAAAAGACAAGNGGATTGTCCGGCATGGCGTTTCTGCGCGGAAGCAGAATTTCGTCCAGTTGCGCGAGCGCCCCCGCGCCGATCATGTAGTTGCCGACGTTTTTGACATTCTGATACATTGCCCGACCTCTCAATGCTAGAGTTGTTGAATTTATAAAGAGCGCGACCTCTGAAAGATTCATTAAAAGGACGCGAGCGTCGACCCGTCGCCGGACGCGATCCCGGCCCGTCCCGCGCGATCGATTATACTCCATCTATACTCCATCGCGGCGAAGACGGCAACAAGCTATAGCAAATCTCGCTTGAAATTACCCCTTAACAACGAGGCGCTTTACTGTCCATTTGCGCAAGGCCTATTATGCGACAACGCAAACAGTCCTTTCAGGACTGGACTTTGGCTGGCAAGATCGCTTTGGGGCAATTTCGCGGGCGCCTTCGCGGGGCAAAGCCGCCATAGCGCGTTGAGTATTTTCAATCGCGACGCGCTATAATGAATCCCGCGTCTTTTTCAGAAAAACGCGGTTTAAAATCTCGAAGCGACTTCGATAGTCTAGAACTTCGCTCCGCGGAAATAGAACTAACTCGTCGACTTTCGGCTCGAAGACTCTCGCGAAAATGCCTCGAGACAATCTCGCGAAGCGTCGCTCTTGTCGCCGCGGGAGTAAATTTTATCGCGCTTCGCTATAGATATGATCCGAGAAATTTCGTTCGCCGCGAATGCCTTTAACCTCGCTGTTCATGTCGAACGACTTGCCAGACGGAAATTATCATCGGGAGCTCCGTTACAGACGGAATATTAACGAAGATCCAGCGATTTTTTATTTAATTTTATTAATTTGTCCAATTTTTCTAAAATTAATATTGATTATCCTTGCATTAATAAATAAATTTGTTTAGATTTTGTCCGCAAACGACGATTGGGTTTCGTCGTTTCATTGCGATCGCAAGTCGCTACGCGGCGCGAGGACAAATGTCGCGGGAGATACATTCCGCTAAAAAATTAAACTATGGAGAATCGATCATGCCTTTGGAAGACAAGGATATTTTTACGGCCATATGCGCGCGCTATTCCGATCAGCCCATCGAGTTCATAATGGAGCAATATGAAAAGGCGAAAAAAATAAACATGGGCATCGAGCAAAGGATGGGAACGGGNTGCGCCGCCCCTGTCGTAGAGAGCGAAGAAGAAGACGTCCAGNTCGAGCTCGAAGAGCAACCCGCGCCGACTAGAAAAAGAAGATATCAGCGNCGTTTCCTGAAGGTAAAACCCGANGAGGCGATCACGCGCGACGCCATATATTGTTGCATCTGCGGAAAACCCTTTAAAAGCATTACGTCAAGACATCTCAATACCCACGATATAGACGTCGAGGACTATAAAAAACTCTGCGGTTACGCTCCCGATCAAAAGCTCATGAGCGACGAGCAACTCGAACGCTCGCGCCAGATTATCCGCGTCGCGCAGAAATCGCGCCTGGATAACAAAACGGAAAATCAGGATTAATATAATCTTCTAAAAGGTCGCCGCGATCAATCATAACGCNNCTCGTTTTGATTGACTTTNTTAAAGTCGTCGCGGCGACTTTCCCTCGCGANCGCGAAATTATCCAAAGGCGAACCCGTCTCGCGGTCATGGGATTATCTCAAACGAAGTTTATTATAGTATNGTANAAGATACTTCGCCCGACATGGCAAAACGCGGAGGAATCGACGCTTATGGCGCTAATCACNTGGTACGGACATTCGGCTTTCAAGATAGAAACCGACGACAAGGCTATCCTTATCGATCCTTTCTTCGCTCCCGATTCCGGCTTTGTCTGGCAGGACGCCGGGAAGATCGATCTCGTGCTTGTGACGCATGATCACGGCGATCATACNGGGGACGCCCTCGCCGTCTGTCTGAAATGGGGCGCGAAGCTCGGNTGCGTCGTCGGAACGGCGGAAACATTCATGNAAAAAGGCTTGCCGCAAGATCAAATCCTGAANGGCATAGGATTCAATATCGGCGGCTCNNTAATTTATGGNTCCACGATCATCACCATGACGCAGGCCTTTCACTCGAGCGATTCGGGCGTTCCCGTAGGCTATATCTTGCGCCTTTCGGACGGCCCGACCGTTTACCACGCGGGCGATACGGGCGTCTTTTCCAGCATGGANCTTCTGGGCTCTATCTACAAGATAGGGCTGGCCATGTTGCCAATCGGCGGCGTATTNACNATGGACGCGTATCAGGCCGCCCACGCGTGCAAGGCGCTAGGATGCCGGTCGGTCATTCCNATGCACTGGGGAACATTCCCAGTCCTCGCCCAAACGCCGGATATGTTCCAGACCGANCTTGGCAATATCGCGCCCGCNTGNCAGTGCGAAGTCATGATCAAGGGCCAGCCGAAAACATTTTCGCGCTAAAAATAAAAAGCCCGCGCGAAGCGAGCGCGGGGAATCAGGTCGGGCGCGTCTATCCGTCAAAACGCGACGCTTTGGTAATTACCACAGTGTCCTTTGGAACGTCGTCGTAGCCGTTGACCCGGCCAGTCTTCTCCTTGGCGATNTTATCGACAGTGTCCATGCCGTCGATGACTTTGCCAAAAACGGCGTAGCCCCAGCCGTCGGGCGTCGGCGCCGTGTGATTCAGNAAATCGTTGTCCGCGTGATTNATAAAAAACTGCGCNGACGCCGAATGGGGATCCATTGTTCTGGCCATCGCGATAGTTCCCCTCTCGTTTTTCAAACCATTGTTCGCCTCGTTCTCAACGCTGTCATGCGTCGGCTTTTCGCGCATCCTGGCGTCCATGCCTCCGCCCTGAATCATGAAGCCGGGAATGACGCGGTGAAAGATCGTATTGTCGTAAAAGCCTTCATCGACNTATTTCAAAAAATTTTCGACNGTTTTGGGCGCCTTCTCCGGATCGAGCTCGAGCAGGATGTCTCCCGAGGTNGTTTCGAGCAAGACATGGGGCTTTTTTTCTTCGGCCATTTTTCTTTTCCTCCTGATAGAAAAATTAAGACGGCGTTCGCCTTCGCTNTTTCAATAATAAATTAATATTAAAAAAGCCAGAATAAGCGCGCNACGACCTGAAATTTANCGNCGGCTGGATTTTTATCCGCGAGCCAATCAGCCAAANTCCGNGCGANTATCCCGAATTAATTATGNTTTTTATTAATTCGGCTATTTTCNCTNTCTCGAGAGCGAGGCGCCGCGAAATCGTCTGANATTCNTAATCGGATTTTCCTCCAACTTCTCTTCGAATCGCCCCGCGAGCTGNCTATTTTCGGCCAAACGCCTTGACTTTTCNACTAATTTAATAAACGATTAATCCAACTATTCGCGTTTTGGCGGGAGNGGGTTCCGCCGTCTTTTTAGTNAACCTTTTTACAGGAGGGATGGTTATGGCAAGAAANAAATCTCTTGCCCTGGCCGCCGCGGCCATGCTTGGTTTGCTCTGCGCTCCGCAAGCTTTCGGAGCCAACGCGGANACCGTTGTTTANACGAACGGTAAAATTTACACGCTGGACGACATCAAATCCGGAACGACCTACGACTTTTCAAAAGTNAAGGACGTGAACGCGCAAAAATTGCGCTCCGTCGAAGTCGTCGCCGCGAAAGACGGAAAAATCGTCTTCGTCGGCTCGCGCGCGGACGCCGAGGCCCNGGGTATGTTAAGCGGCGCGAAAATCGTCGACCTGCAGGGTCGCGCCATGTTGCCCGGCTTTGTGGACGGCCACGGNCANTTCCCGGCGCAGGGAACCGACGATCTCTATACAGTGTTCCTCGGAAGNCCTCCGCTCGGAGAGATGACTAGCATAGACGATTATGTCAANGCCCTGNATACGGCCTGCGAAAACGCGCGTCCGGGCGAAGGCGTAGTGGGCACNGGCTATGACGACACGCTCATTACCGATATGCGCCATCCCACCTGGGAAGACATCGAAGGCGCGNCCGCCTGCAAAGACAAGGANGTTCGTCTTTCGCATATTTCCGGCCACGTCGCCGTCGTCTCTAAAAGTCTTCTGATAAAAGCGCAATTAATGAACGAAGACGGGACGCCCACCCAACTGGCGAAAGACACTCCGGGCGTCGTTATAAATAACGGCAAGGTTACGGGCGTCCTTATGGAGACGGTCGCCATGAGCGCGGTCGGCAGGCCCACGGTTACGCAAGACGAACAGAAAGCCTTGGCCAGAGCCAACGACGTTTATCTGGCCAAGGGCGTCACGATGGCCGACGTGGGCGGCGCGATGCTCATGCCCATAAGCGCTACGCAGGACGCGAGCAACGTGCAGATGCAAAAAGGTCTGGCCAACGGCAATCTGACGCTGCGCGTAAATCTGCATCCGATCCTGAACGCCCAGTACGGCGGCGCGGGCAACCTGATGAGCGCGTACTGGCAAGGCGTTAGCAACCCCATGGCCACATCGCNGGAAATGGTCGATAGCGGCTTCCATCCCACGGAAATGTCTCCGAAGACGGGCGACGACATAACCAAGATGAAGTTCGCGTTCACGCCCAACTTCACGCCGGATCCANATTTGCCGGACAATTATATGTTCATGGGCGCGTACAAAATTCTNGGCGACGGCTCGCCGCAGGCCTATACCGCGTGGATGAAGGATCCCGGAAACTACGACTGGGGCGACTACACGGCGGAAGACCGTTTCGCGCTCTACGGAGACGTCGACGGCCATTCCCCCATTTACGGCACNAAGTACGACACCACGAAGGACTCGGCCGCGCCAACTCCTCCTCCCTATTTCAACGGGCTGCCCGGAACTGTGAACGTCTATCCCAAGGATCTGCAGAATTTGCTCGAGGTCGTGCATAGAGCCGGNCACAGCTCCGAGATCCACACCAACGGCTCCGCCTACGCCGAGGCCTGGATCGAGGCTCTGGAAATGACAATTTCCAAACATCCCGAAATCAAGGACACCCGCCATACGTCCATNCACGCCCAGACCTTCGAGCGCAATATCCTCGAGCGCATGGTCGGTCGTTACGCGGATGTCGACAAGTCGATGACAACGCAACTTTTCGGCGCGCTNGGCCAGCAAAACGCCGGCCAGCCCGGAACTGTGTTTGATTCGGCCGCCGTCAACGGCATGACCGANTCGCAGTTGTCCGACGCGATGAAGGCGCAAAATCTNTTCGCGAACTTCTTCGTTACGCATACCTATTTCTATGGCGAGCGCCATCGGGACATCTTCTTTGGCCCTGGACGCGCGAACAATATCAGCCCGACCGGATGGGCCGTNGCNCTTAACGTNCCCTTCGCTTTCCATAACGACACCGACGTAACGCCTATCGATCCCCTGCAGAGCGTCGAATCCGCGGTCACGCGTCAATCCGCGCGCTCCCTGGTATCCCCGGGCGGACAGGTCATAAACGGAACTGGTCACGACATTAACGCGACAGTAACCTATCCTTCGCGCAAGAACGCCGACGGCCCCATCCCCGGCTCCGAAATGAAGTTCTATAATTACGATCAGCGNTTGAACGTCGCGCAAGCTTTGCTCGGCGTAACCATCGGCCCGATGTATCAGAACAAGATCGATAACCTCTTTGGAACCATCGAGGTCGGCAAGATGGCCGACTTCGTNATCCTGGACGACGATCCCGTCGCNATAGGCGAAAACGAGCCGACAAAGTTGTCCGATATTCGCGTAACCGCGACGATCGTAGNAAACGAGAGCAAATACGGCGTCNTGCCCGGNTCGAAGGAATATNTCTTCAATGTCGCGCCNTCCTACGCTCCCGACACGGCGCTNTCCGACGTCGCCGTTAGCAATGTAAAGACCGAGCAGCAACTCGAAGAATCCCAGCTTATTCCTCTGGAAAGAGGTCAGACGCTGTACGGAGCCTTNGACGCAAACGGCGAAATCGCCAATGGCAATGTCGCCACATTGCAAATGCACATCCTCGGCAACGGCGTCGCCGCCAACGACTTCGTTCTCTACATCGGAGAAGAGGCGGCCAAGTACGGCAAGTCGGCCGAAGCCGGNCAGTTCTGGATTTGCGCCAACAATGATCCGATGACTGTCCTCCCCGCGACGCAAAAGCTGANGATGNATCAGGATTACCTGATTAACTTCACCTTGCCCGCGGACGCGGGAGGCTCGAAGTTCTCCGAGCANATCNAGCTNGTTNCCAANGGCCCCGCGCCCNNNAACNNGNCGACGGTCGCCTCCGGCTGGTCTAACGGCNCGTCCTATGACGACGACGATAGCGGCGGTTGCACAGTCGGCAATAATCCGGCTTACGACTTCGGCATCCTCGCCGCGGCGCTGATCGCGCTCTTCGGCTTCACCGTCGCGCGCCGCCGGTTCTCGGAAAAGTAAGNTTCTTATAGTCTCCTAACGCCAGCCTCCGTCGCCTTCGGGCGGCGGAGGCTTCGCTAGAGAAAATTTTTAGCATCCGCGCCCAATTCAGGCGCCAGCGATCATGCCCCAGTTCGCTTACGCGTGTCTCGATGCCAAAGGCAAAACGCGCAGAGGCTCCATAGACGCTCCCACAAAACAAGCCGCTATCGCTCGTCTTCGCTCGGACGGACTTACGCCATACGAGCTNTCNCTTCTCGCGGGAGGGGNAAAAAAGACCGTCGAGCCCTTCTGGAAACGCCGGATTGAATGGCGAAAGAAAGCNCCCAAAGCCGCGGTCGCGGCTATGGCCCGGCAACTGGCCACCTTGCTAAAGGCCGGNCTTCCCCTTGATCGCGCTCTTTACGCGATTTATTCGGGCGACGCGAAATCTCCGCTTTCGCAAGTCGTGGCGTCNCTCCATGAGACAATCNTNGGCGGCAAGGATTTGGCCCAGGGACTCGCCATGTATCCGNCCATTTTTTCCANCACNTTCGTCGCGATGACTCGGGCGGCCGAATCGTCNGGNGCGCTCGATCTGGTCATGGAGCGNCTCGCGGGNCACCTTGAACAGGAAGTGGCCATGCGCAGAAAGGCGCGNTCGGCTATGGCCTATCCCATGTTCATGCTTATAATAGGTTTCGCGGTAGTAATTTTTTTGTTAAGCTTCGTGATCCCGCAAGTTACGAGAATTTTCGCGGACATGGGGCGAGAGCTTCCGGCGCCCACGCGTCTTTTGCTCGCGATCAGCGACTCCTTTAGAGACTGGTGGCCGCTCTTGCTTTGCGGCGCGCTCTTGTGTTTCCTTGGCGCCTGGCGTTTCGCGAGATCCGAAAAAGGCCGACGATTTCTCCAGACCAGACTTTTCAANCTGCCTCTCGCGGGNAAAATTTACGGCCANGCGCAACTGGGNAATTTCGCGCGAACCCTGGGNATGTTGCTAAAAAACGGCGTGCCTCTCCTNCAGGGTTTGANAATCGCGCGCGCNGCTTCGTCCAACGCGCTGATTACGGATTCCGTCGACGCCATGATCGAAGGCGTGCAAGCCGGGCGCGAGCTATCCTCGTTCATGCTCAACGAAACCGTTTATCCGCCGATCGCCCGACAGATGATCGCCGCGGGAGAAAAGAGCGGNAGACTGGCCGATATGCTCCTCTGGGTAGCTACAGACTCGGAAAACTGGGTCGAGGCTCGCCTGCAATCGTTGGCTTCGCTCCTGGAGCCGGTTATGATTTTAATCCTGGGCGCGCTTGTGGGCTTCGTGGTAATCGCCATCATTTTGCCGATCTTCGAAATGAGTTCGCTGGCTGGATAAATTGTGGCTCAAAAATTGCTTAAAAATCTTGGCTATTGCCTAATTTGCGTATGCGCCGCGTGGTTCGCCGCGGAAGCGGCGCGCGGACTTTCGCGCTCGCCGGAAGAAACGGCGGCGCCGCCGAAACTGGCGGTCGCGGCTCCGAAGCCGGAACCTCGAAAAGAGCCGCGAACGGGCGGCTATGAAACTGTCCTGCGACGCAATCTCTTTCGCGCGCCCGTCGAGCCCGGCGCCGCCTGGTCGCCGTACGGAGCGGAAAAAGGGGCGATGTCCCCCGCCGAGGAGGCTCTCCTGGNCGCCGAAATGGACAAGTTGCCCATAAGCCNGCAAGGTTGGACATTGCTCGGCACCATNGTCAATACGCTCTCCCCGTCCGAAAACAGGGCCATTCTTTCGGGCGACAATATCCAGGGCGCCTATGGCCCCGGCTCCGAAATCAAAGGCTGGAAGATAGCCCANATTGATCGCCGCCGCGTNGTCGTCGAAAAAAACGGACGNAGGGAAAGNCTCCTGGTCGGCGGAAGCGAAACTAAATTGCCAGACAACAACTCGGCNAAACCGGTCGCCGCGAAAATTCGACTAAACGGCGGGGAAATCGACCGCGCNCTGCGCAATATTCCCGCNCTGCTTACGCAAGCCGGCTTCGANCCNGGCCAAAAAAACGGCTTGATGGGCCTTAACTTGACCTTCGTGAAGCCNGACGGCATTTTCGCCAGACTNGGCCTTCGCCCCGACGATATGTTGCTCGAGGCCAACGGGCAGACGCTGACCAGTCTTGGCGATCTGGCGCGTCTGGGCTCCCTGGCTCGCGAGGAAAGTCTGCGCGTGGAACTCCTGCGCGACGGACAAAATGTNGTTCTTGAATACAATATCGCGAGATAACCGAAATTTCGCGACAAAAGGAAAAAAATGAAATTAGCTCCGATTATCGCGATTATCCTGCTCCTCGCCGGAAGCGTCGCTATGCCCCAAAAGGCGGAGGCGGCNTCGTCCGAAGGCATTTCCATGGATTTCGAGAACGTNGATATTCATACCTTNATCAAATATATCAGCGAAGCCACGGGGCACAACTTCATTCCCGATCCAGCCGTCAAGGGCAACGTAACGATCTATTCTCCCGTAAAGATAACGCCGGAAGAGGCTTTCGAGACNTTTGTATCGATGATGCGNGTGCACGGTTATTCCGTGCAGAGAAGCGGGCGCAACTGGAAGATAGTGCCTATTAAAGAAGGACTGAATCAGGGCTCGGATATCGCCGGGCCAGGCGCGCGCGGCTCGACGCCGTCNGACAGCATCGTAACGCGAATAATTCANCTTAAGGTAGGCGTCGCCTCGGAAATCGCCAAAGTCCTGCCCTCCCTGCTGGGCCGCGATTACGCGCTAACGCCCTATACGCCNTCCAACACCCTNGCGATCACCGCTCCGGCAAGCAACGTGGCGAANGCNATGAGTTTTATAGAGCAGGTAGAAAGCAGCAAGTCCGGCGGAGCCTCGCTGACCATTCCCCTCAAGCATGGGGACGCGGAGAGCATCGCCGAGAATCTAGCGAAGATCCTCAAAGGCAAAGACGAGGAAGACGCGAAGAAAGGCAAGCTGAGCNTGAGCATGGCCACCGCCGACGAACGCACAAATTCTGTCATGGTTTACGGCGACTCGGAGGCGCAAAAGATCGCCCGCGATACGATCGCGCATCTCGATATCCCAACGCCGAAGGGCAANGGCGGCGTCCATCTCATCTCCCTCAATAACGCGAAGGCCGTAGATCTCGCGCAAGTTCTGAACGCTCTGGTCGAAAGACAGACGGGAACGGCGCGCGACGAGCAGAAAGCGGACATAACTCTTTCGCGAGACGTNAAAGTCGTGGCCGACGCCGCGACGAACAGCCTGTTAATTACGGCTCGGCCCGACGAGTACGACGCGCTAAAGGCGATCATCGAAAAACTCGACGTCGCCCGCAAGCAGGTCTTTATCGAAGCCCTCATCATGGAAGTGAACAGCGAAGCTCAACTCAATTTCGGCGTGAGCTGGATGGCGGCCGGACAAGAAAACGATCTCACAGTCCTTGGCGGCGTAAACCTGAGCGACGCGGCTTTCAATCTGGGCGCGAACCGCATGGCCAGTCTTCCGGGCGGAACCAGTCTTGGCGCGATCTTTCGCGACGTCTTTAGCATCGGCGGCACATCCTACAACATCCAGTCCATATTGAACGCGACCAAGGGCAATTCCGACGTGCAGGTGGTGTCGACTCCCCAACTGCTCACACTCGATAACGAGGAAGCGTCCGTCGAAGTTGTGGACAATATACCCTATACGAAGGAATCGACCACAAAAAACGACAACGATTTTACCACGCAATCCATGGATTACAAGGACGTCGGCGTTAAACTGAAAATCACGCCGAGAATTAGCGAGGACGGAACCTTGCGNCTGGAAGTGGATCAGGAAGTCAGCCGCGTTACCTCGAGTCTCGTTACCTTGCGCAACGGCGATCAAATCATCGCGCCTACGACGAGGAAACGGGGCGTAAAATCGACCATTCATCTGCTCGACGGCCANACCGCCGTCATTGGCGGTTTGCTCGACGATTCGCAGACTTTCAACGAAAACAAAGTCCCCGGCCTGGGCGACGTTCCCGTGCTGGGCTGGCTTTTCAAGTCGCGGGGAAAACAGGCTACGCGCACGAATCTTTTTGTTTTCATCACGCCCAAGGTAATTCATGGCTTCGACGAGATGGCCAACCTTACCAACACAAGAAAGGAAGCCGTGCACAACGCGGGACTTGACAAGAACGGCCTCGGCGTTCCCGCCATGAGCAAGCCGAAATTGCTGCGGCCAGTTTGGGTGTATTGACGATGCCCGCGTCGCGTCTTTCGCCGGACGATCTCGCGGACGCGACCGAAAAGGCTCGCGCGCGAAATATCTCTATCGAAGAAGCCGCCCTGCTCGACGGGCGGGTGGACGAGATCGGTTATCTGGAGCTTTGCTCGCAAAATTACGGTTTGACCTTCAGCCGCGATTTACGCTCCATGGCTTTCGACGAACGCGACGGCTGGAGCGTCGATAAGGAGCTGATTCAGAAAATTCCCCTCGCCTGGTTGCGGAAGCATTCAGTCGCGCCTCTTCGTCGCGACGGCCAGCTGATCCTGGCCATTAATCGACCGCAAGACATAACGTTCGCGCAACAATTGCGCCTAGTCTGCGGCGAGCTTCCGAGCGAATGCGTGCTAGCCGAAAAGAGCGCGATCGACGCCATAGCGAACAAGGTTTACGGCGAAGCCGACGCGGGCGGCGAATCTGTGGCCAGTATGCTGGAAGGCGAGACGGTTCTCGACGTCAACGAAGACGCGGCGGAGGATTTGCTCGAGGAAAGCGGCGACGCGCCTTTTATCCGCACTGTCAACGCCATTCTGGCCCAGGCATTGCGGGCCGGCGCTAGCGACATTCATATCGAGCCGTACAGGGATATTTCCCGCGTCCGCTTCCGGCTGGACGGGGCGCTGTACGAAAGGCATACCTTGCTAAAGGCCCATCACGCGGCGGTCGTCTCGCGAGTCAAGGTCATGGCGAAACTGGACATCGCGGAAAAAAGACTCCCCCAGGATGGACGAATCGCCATTACCCTTGCCGGACGCGAAGCGGGCTTGCGCGTTTCCACTCTTCCCACATCCTTCGGCGAGCGAGTCGTGCTGCGTCTGCTGGAGAAGAGCGAAAGGATCCTGTCTCTGGGCGAACTCGGCCTCGACCAGAAAGACTACGAGCTTGTGTCCCGTCTCGTCTCGTCGCCGCACGGGATGATTCTCGTAACCGGCCCGACCGGCAGCGGCAAGACGACGACCCTCTACGCCGTATTGCGAGAAATCTCCTCGCCGGATAAAAATATCCGGACTATCGAGGATCCCGTAGAGTACGAGCTGGAGGGCGTGGGGCAAATGCAGGTAAACCCCAAAATAAACCTTTCTTTCGCGGACGGCTTGCGAGCCATAGTCCGGCAGGATCCCGACGTTATCCTGATCGGCGAAATTCGCGACGAGGAAACGGCGTCTATCGGCGTGCAGTCCGCGCTTACCGGTCATCTGGTCTTTTCGACCTTGCATACCAACGACGCCCCCGGCGCGGTTACCAGACTTTTCGATATGGGCGTCGAGCCTTTCCTGCTCTCTTCCGTGCTTCGCGGCGTAGTCGCCCAGCGCCTCGTCAGGAAGCTATGCCCCAAATGCGCGCGGAAGAAACCAGTCGACGCGGCTATCGCGCGGCGCCTTGCCGTATCGGGCCTCGAAGTCGGAGACTATATTCTCGAGCCAGGCGGATGCGATTATTGCCTGGATACCGGCTACAGGGGCAGAATGGCCATTTACGAGCTTATGCCCGTCGGAGACGAACTGAAAAAACTTGTCGTGGCTCGCGCCGACTCCAACGAAATCCGGGCCCGCGCTCTCGAGCTGGGCATGAGGACGCTCGCCATGGACGGAATGCGCAAGGTCGCGCGCGGAGCGACGTCGCTCGAAGAGGTCGAAAGGGTTGTCCGGGAATGATCAGCGACTCTCGCATAAAAGGAGCCTGGCCTTTCCTCGCCCTTTTTCTGGTCTGTTTCGCGATATTTTACGGGCGCCTCTGGCTCCTGGATCTGGCGGAGGAGAAAACAAGAAATCTCGTTCGGATCGCGCGAGAAAATAATGCGAACATAACTGGATTAAATATTTCCTGGTTTCCGCCGGTCGCGAAGATCGCCTCCATCGAGACGAAAGTTGGGGGCGCGCCTTTAATCCTGGAGAATATAAATATCCCGCTCCGCTTTTTCCCTCTCGGGGCCGAGGCGTCGGCCAAAATCCTTGGCGGAAATCTAAAAATAGACGCGGGACTCGAGGCGGGCTGGCCTCCGCGAATATCCCGAATCGATTTTTCTCTCGTCGATATCGAACTCGCGACGCTGAACAACATCCCCGATCTGAAAATTTTTGTTGATATACAAGGGGGCAAAGCGAGCGCGCTGGGCGATATCGAGTTCGCCTGGAAAAATTCGCGCCCCGACTGGACGAAGACCGCGGGCGGAATTACCGTAAAAGCGGATAATGGCGCGCTTTCGCTAAAGATTCCGATTCTGAATAATGATAGGCTCGATAATATTCGCGGAGACGCCGCGCTAAAGATCGCGGGAACGACTCTCGAGCTGACGCGTTGCGGCCTCGCTTCTCCGCCCTTCGCGTTCGAGGCGACCGGAAGTCTCGCTCCCTGGATCCATCCGTCTTCGGCGCGCGTAAATCTCGAGACGGAAACCCGGATTCCAGCCGACGCGGTCAACGCCTCTCTTATTCCGAAGCGCACCATGGAGCAAATTAATCGGCGCGGTATGGTAAGAGCGAAAATCGCCGGAACAATCGCGGATCCCAAAATTTATCTTGAGAATTGATATGGGATTGAATTTACTCAAAAAATCCTCGCCTGGACTAAACGCGCCCGCCCGCTCCCCCGCGTCGCTTCGCGCTCTCGCCCTGATTCGCGAAAGGGATTGCCTGGTCGCCGCCGTCATTGCCCGATCGTTGCGCGGTCGATCAATCGAGGCGATTTACCGCTCTCCGCTCGGAAACGGCCTTCGCGAATCTTTGCTCTCACTGAAAAGGGAATGCGAAGAAAACGGCTTTTCCGATGTCTGGCGCCGCGATCTCAAGATCTGCCTTCCGACCGACGAGGCGCTTTTCCTGGATTTTCAATTGCCTCCGTCCTCGATCCGCAAGGCGAAAAAGACCGTGCCTCTTCTCCTCGATGGCGAGTTGCCCTTCGAAGACTCCGCGTTCTCGTATAAGACGACTTTCGCCAGGCAAAAAGGACTCTTCGCGGTCGCGACGATCGCGCCGGACAACGTTTTGGAAAAATGGCGAGACGCTCTCGCGGATCTCGAAACTGGAAACGCGGAAATTTCGTTTTTCCCCTGGCC
>JAAUYY010000005.1 GCA_014804865.1 Desulfovibrio sp. | reverse complement strand
GGCGGCCGAAAAAGGCGATATCAGAGCGCAAAACGCCCTTGGCATGGCTTACTCCGCGGGAGAAGGAGTAAAGCGAAATTATAGCGAGGCCGCGCGTTGGTTCAAGAAAGCCGCCGAAGAGGGCTTGGCGTCCGCGCAGTATAATCTGGGTTATCTTTACGCCCATGGCAGGGGCTTGCGCAAAAGCGAAGACTCGGCTCTCGACTGGTATGGAAGAGCCGCGAATCAGGGATTGGCGGACGCGCAATATTCGCTTGGATGGATCTATCTCAATTCCCGGACGCAAAATCAGAGCGACACGCGAGCCGCTCACTGGTTCGAGAAGGCCGCCGATCAGGATCATCTAAAAGCGATCAACAATCTCGCCTATATGTACGCCGAAGGCAAAGGCTTTGCGCAAGATTATCAAAAAGCTATTCGACTGTACGAAAAAGCGGTCGAGCGCGACTATCCCGAGGCAATTTACAATCTTGGTTTCATGTACGAGCAGGGCAAGGGAGTAGATCAGGATTACGGCAAGGCGATAGAATTATACAGGAAAGCGGCCGAACTAAACGAGCCCAGCGCGCAATACAGCCTTGGCTTGATGTACGAGCAGGGAACAGGCGTTCCCGCCAATCTGACGGAAGCTAACCGCTGGTATAGACTGGCCGCTAAAAACGGCGATCCCGACGCGCTGGCCGCGCTTCGCGGACAAGCTTCGCCCGCCGCTCCCAAAGCCGCGAAACAAACTCAAACCGCTAAAACGGTCGTCAAACAGCCGCCCAAAAAAGCGAAGAAATCCGAGCCCAAAAAACCAGCGCCTCATTCGCGGACTATTCAGCCCTGAACGCGGCCGGAGAAATTGATATGGGTCTCATACAGAAAAGCAGAGAAAAGGTCGTCGAGATAGCTTTAAAAATGATTATGGAGAAACTCGTGTATCCAAATCTCGAAGGAATCGGCGTGATCAGGGAGATCAAGTACAAGGATAAAGCGGCGAAAATTACGGTCGAGCTCGCCGGTCTGGAAAAAAATCCCATTACCTTGTACGCCTCGGATATTGTTGTCGCCGACGACGGCTCGTCCATAATAGTGAACAAATTTGAATCCAATATGGCTTTCATGCAGGTCGCGTTAAGCCGCTTTCTAGCGGGACGCCCCATAGACGTGCCCGAAGACGCTCGCGGATCTCTCGCTATGGCTAAAAAAATTCTTGACCTTTAAAAGCGAAAAGCCGCTTTAGCCAGCGGCTTCTTTATTATTGACTCTGTTTGAATTTATGCCGATTGCCAACCTTAAAAGCTGTCTTAATAGCATCTAAAGCCGGATTTGATACGATAAGCGGCGAGAATGAGCCAACGCCGCGCTTTTTGGCGAATGATCTTCCTCATAACCGTTTGAAAAACTGTTATGAAGACATATTCTTAAGTTAACAGAGTTCTATTTACTCTATCCACCTTATATAATCCGGTTTTCGCGGCGCGACCCTGGGAGTCTCGTCCGCTGGCCAGCCCAGGACGCAATGTCCAATTCCGGCCAGAGTCTCGGGCAGGCCCCATTTTTTAAGCAATTCTTTGCCCTCTGGGCTTTCGAATTCTTCCTTTGCCCTGTTAATCCAGCAACTGCCCAGCCCAAGCGAATGAGCGGCGAGCATCAAGTTTCCCATGACCAGACTGCCGTCGGCTATATATGTGGGAATTGAGCTCTCGGCCAACACGAGCATTAAACACGGCGCCCCATAAAAGGGATCTCCGTTTGTTTTCAGAATTTTCGCGTTCATGGAGGAAAGCTGATCGCGAGTCGCCCGATCCGTTATGACGACGATAGTCGCGGACTGCCTCCCCTTTCCCGAAGCGGCGAAGGTTCCGGCGCGCGCGATTTCCTCGAGCGTCTCTCGCGGAGGCAATTCGGGTTTATATTTGCGACAACTGCGTCGCGTCTCAATATTTTCAATGACCTTGTTCATAATATCCTCCTTCATGCAATTGGCGCGCTCGCGCGAGATTATCCGCTTATAGCGACAGCCCCGGATATATCCCGCGTTCCCTTCGCGAAACGATCCCGGCGCGTCGTCAATCATGATTATCGCGACGCGCCTTAAAAACTTGTCGCTTTATTTCAGCGCGGCCAGAATACTCGCGGCTGTCGGCTTTGATAAAACGCGCCCGTTCGCGACCACCGCGGGCAACGATTTTATGCCGTAATAACGCTCTATTTGGGTCGCCTGATACATATTGACGTTGCCCGCGTCGTAGCAATATTTGGCGACCGCGAGTTCCTGATTAGCCGGGATCGGCGGCTTAAGTCCGGAAATATAGCCGTAATGAATTGGGAAATCCTTGGACGTGGCTACGGCGTCGTATTCGTTCGTAAAGTTTTTGGCTCCGCCGCTTCTCTTCTGGGCCGCCTTGACCTCGTTCCATTTTTTCAGAGCGTAAGTCAGGTATGGCATCGCCTGTCCCTTTCGCGAATGCGCGAGCCATATGGCGAGCCCCATAAGATCAGTGCCGTAATTTTCCTTGCTTCTGCCGAAGACCGCGATTTTGCAACTTTGCGGCGACAGGGATTTGCTCGCTTCGACGACCTGATCCCACACCTTTTCGCTGTCGGGGCTGGAAAAATTCAGAAGGACGATTATTTCCGACGGCGCGGATTTATCGCCGAAGACGATTGGGTAAATTTCTTCGCGCCAATTTCTTCTATGCGCCGCCTCGCCTTCGATAGTCTGATTGACCGCTCCCATGGCGTCGAGCATACGGGCCTCGTCCCCGCCGCTCGAGCGCGTGTTGGGCAAAGTCTTATTCATATAAGGATTAAACGCGTTTGTCCCTCCTCCGGGGGAGTCGTTGACAACGATCATCGAATCTTCGGAATCAGAAGATTTAGCGGCGCACCCCAGCAATACAAACGGGATTAAAAATAAGAGAGCGATTTGTCTTTTCATGCTTTTCCTCGCTGTTTAATTATAATTAATAAATTATCTATCGAATCTACGGATAAAAACGTTTCCCAGCAATATTCCTTTCCCGCGCTACGCGGGGAGTTTTATTGGCCTACCTTCGATTCGCGCGTCTTTTCGTCGCTTGAGGCCGGTTTGCGAAAGAGTAGCCATAAGCCGACAAGAATCAGAGGCCCGCACAAAATCTGGCCCATAGTGAGCCATCCGAACGCGATATAGCCAATATGCGCGTCGGGAAGCCGCACAAATTCAATGAGAATTCTGCCTACTCCATACCCGACCGCGAAAAGCCCCGATATCTGCCCCGGTCTTCGTTTCTTTGAAGAGTAAACCCATATTACGATAAAAAGCAGCAATCCTTCGATTAGGGCTTCGTATAATTGCGTGGGGTGCCTGGGTAGCTCGCCCGCGCCGCGAAAAATAACTCCCCAGGAAAGATCCGTCGGTTTGCCCCAGAGCTCGCCGTTTATGAAATTGCCAAGCCTGCCCCAGAAAATCGCTTGCGGCACAAGCGGAGTTACGAAATCGGACACATCCCAGAAGGATTTTCGGCGCGTCTTCGCGAAATACAGGAAAGCCGCGAGAGCGCCCAGCAACCCCCCGTGAAACGACATTCCTCCATGCCAGATCTTGATTATTTCCAGAGGATCTGAAAGATAGGAGGGAAGATCGTAAAATAAGACATACCCGAGGCGACCTCCCAGGATAACGCCAAGCATTGTCGCCGTAAGCAGATCATCGACTTCTGTTTTAGTCCATCCGGAGTCCGGTCGCGAAGCGCGGTATCGCCCAAGCGCCCATCCCAGGGCGAATCCCGCGAGATACATTAATCCATACCAATGTATCTGTATATTGCCGACGGTAAACGCCGTCGGACTTATCGTATGTCTGAACATCCATACTCCGGCGCTTTGAACTCTCCGCTTTTTCCTCCGGATTTATATAGCAATTTTACATCGGATATTATTATATCTCTCTGTACGGCTTTGCACATATCGTAAATGATCGCCGCCGATGTCTGCGCCGCGATAATGGCCTCCATTTCGACGCCCGTCCTTCCCTTGCACCTCGCTTCGGCCACTATGCGGATCCGCGGCGGAGCGTCAAGGATTTCGAAATCGACGCCGACATATGTCAGATAGAGGCTATGACAGAGCGGCACGAGCTCGGGCGTCTTTTTGGCGGCGAGTATGCCGCCGATTCGCGCGCATCCCAGAGCGTCTCCTTTCGGGAGAGCTTTTTCGCGCAAAAGTCGCATTGTCTCTTCATTTAATAAAACAATGGCCTGCGCCGCGGCCTTGCGTTCAGTCTCCGCTTTCGCGCCCACATCGACCATTTTGGCGCGACCTTCTTCGTCAATATGCGTAAGATTCATTTAATTTTTCCCAAAGTTATCTTAATCCGACCAGCCATTGCCAGATAGTCGGTTTTTCGGGTCTTTGCGGAATATGCCATCCGGAGTCTCTGCCGCTGTCCGAAAAGCGAAGTCTTATTCTATCGACTCGCGGGTTTTCCAGTTCTCCGCTCAATTCGGCCATAAAAAGAAATGGCATATCCGCGTTGGGACGGGCCTCGAGAATCTTTTGAACGAATTTGAGACCGCTTCCGAATCGCAAGTCGTGGATTAAATAATATTTCTTATCCGGACTCGCGTCCTCGGGCATAAACTTTTCCGGCAAATCCCGCGCGACAGGCAACACAGCGAAATCAAAAAAAACTTCGCCTTCGAGCGACGTCTCCTTAAAAAGCTCAATTAATTTCCGATCAAGTCCGACGAAGGACGATTCGATCGCTCGCGGACGCCCAAAAAAATCCAGGCTCGCGTCTTTAACAGCGGGAAATTCCCCGCTCTTGTCTTCATAAATTATTCGCCAGAATAAAGGCATAAATAGATCGGGCAACACGCGGGATTCGGCGACTGGGGTATTTTCGCTCGCCAATTTTTCTCGCCATTGATTCGTATGCCAATAATTAAAGCCCACGCCCGCGGCCGGATAAACGAATGTCCACAGCAATGCGAGAACAATAAGTCCGCGCTTCGCTCTCCAGCGCCAAAGGGCCCATAAAAGCGGTAAAGTTAAACATAGATCAACTATAAAAAGACTGTTCCAGCGGACTCGATAATGGGAAAAAGGCAATAAGACCATCGTGCCGTATGTGGTAACGACATCGAGCCAGGTATGGAGCAGAAGCATAAGGCAACAGAAAAACCAGACGCCGACAAACGACCATCGCTTCTTTGTGGATTTTCGCCAGAGGGGATAAAAGAGAAGGGCTAGAATGAGGCTCATGACAGGCATAAAGGCGAAGGAATGAGTTATGCCTCTATGGAGCTCCAAAAATTCAAGAGGAGTATGGATAAAGACCAAATCGATATCCGGAGACGCGCAAGCGATAGCGGCGAGCGGCCAAGCCCAGAGCGTCGCCGGACGATTTTTGATCGCCAGCATCGCGATGGCTCCGCTCGCGGCGTGAGTCACTGGATCCATTCTTTTTCCTTGACAAATTTTTGACGCGTTTGGAGCATAGACAGGCTCACTGCCGGAACGGACTCTTTTGTTTGGGAATTTCTCGATAGGCGGGATCTTCCGGCGTTATGCCCATTCTTCTTAAATAATTTTCGCGATTCGCTTGTTGAACGCTTTCCATGACCTCCGGTTTATTATAATAATATAACATTTTTTCCGAACGATTGGCTCCGGTCATGGGATAGCGCATGATGTCCGCGGCCGACGCTCCGCCGTAATTTGTCGGCTCGGGCGACCGACCTCCGCCTATCTCGCGCGGCCCGCAAGCGCATAAAAATAATGACAGAATTAATATAAATTTTTTCATGTCCAGCCGCGCTTAATCGCGCGCTTCATTTGAAATATTCGCTCCGCCTCTTGAACGGCGCCCTCTGCGCGACGGGGCACACCTGGTTTCAGCCAATCGCGCGGCAATGCCGGAAGCGGGATATTATCCTTTCGCCGACGCGAAGTTTGTTTCCCGACTTCCCGGGCGCGTTCGCGAGACAAATCGCCGCGCGGGATAAGGACATTAAATACAGGCGAGATAGGTTCCTTTCGCCGCGAGGCGCGAATGAAAAGGCGAACGAAAAATATCTCGGCTGGAATTATAGAAACAAACCGGCCTAAAATCCACAATTTACGCCCTCGAAAATCCTGAAAAAATTTTAAAGAACATCTCTAAAGTATTCCTCTGACGGAACGATAAGGCTTTTTGACGGCAAGACGCATGGACGCGTCGGCATTTCGCGCCGTCCACAAAATATTCTACATTCATGGAGGAATGTATGTATATTAATCACAATCAGATGGCTAATAGCGTAGCCAACAATCTCTCCGGCCACTACAACAATCTCGCCACTTCCACCCAGCGCCTGTCTTCCGGCCTTCGCGTAAACGGAGCGGCCGACGACGCGGCCGGTCTGGCCATTCGCGAATTGATGCGGGCGGATATCGCCGCTCTCCAGCAGGGCGTGCGCAACGCGAACGACGCCATTTCTCTCATTCAGACCGCCGACGGCGCTCTGGGCGTCATTGACGAGAAGCTCATTCGCATGAAGGAATTGGCCGAACAGGCGGCCACCGGCACTTACGACTCCACCCAGCGTCTGATGATCGAATCCGAATATCAGGCCATGGCCTCGGAAATTACGCGTATCGCGAACGCCACAGACTTCAACGGCATCAAGTTGCTGGACGGCTCGCTCGCCGACGATCACGACGGTTCGGAACTGGAAGCTGTCGGCGAGTTGAAAATCCATTTTGGCACGATGAACGACGCCGCCGAAGACTACTACTATATTAATATAGGCGATTGCACAGCTTCCGCCCTTGGAGTGGGCAACGCGGCGGCCGATACAGCCCTGGCCTACACCATTTCTACGCAAGCCAAGGCGCAGGAAGCTCTGGAAGGACTTCAAAAGGCCATCGTCTCCAAGGATACGATTCGCGCGAATCTTGGCGCCATGCAGAACAGACTCGAAAATACGATTACCAACCTGACCACGCAGGCCGAAAATCTCCAGGCGGCCGAATCCCGCATTTCAGACGTGGACGTGGCCACGGAGATGACGCAATTTGTGCGCAACCAGATTCTTACCCAGTCCGCCGTCGCCATGCTTTCGCAGGCTAACCAGATGCCGCAACTGGCTATGCAACTGATTCGCTAAATCGCGATAAAATCTGAATTATCAAGCCCGGTTCCCGCCGGGCTTTTTTAATTTCCTTCGCCTTGTTTTCGAGCGACCTGGCTTTAAAATTTTACAAATTTGGGATCTCTCGCTTCGGCGCTTAACGCAAGAGCAAATCGCTCTTGCCGCAACGCCTTGCGCGCGGTCGGCGGAGCTTTTTAAAGCGATAACGTTCCAGTTTCCAATCGCCCCGCCCTTCGCAATCCTTCGCCTTAACGTCTATTTATTCGCAATTTCGGGAAAAATTTCCCCATTGACTTATTCATAATCCGCGTTTTGGACTCAATGACACTCGGTCGACATGACTTACGGGGGCAAATATTTCCTTTTTTTCGCGACAATTCTATTCAAAACGAGCTTTTAGGGCTTAATTTAGCGTCAAAAATACGTGGCACGGATACTGCATATAAAGCGGCGTAGGCAAAAATGAAAAAAGCCGTCGGCGTTTCCACGAAAAACTCGGCGGTTAATATTTGGGAGCTAGTCGCGGGAATTTCGGCAATTTTTGGGCTAGCGAAAACAAATTTATCCCATTCAGGGAATTCGGCGGTCGGCTGCGCAAGCTAAAATAAAACCGTTCCGTCGAACATACAGCACATTCGCGGAGGAATGTTATGTACATTAATCACAACCAGATGGCTAGCAACGTTGCGAACACCCTTACAAGCCATTACAGCAATCTCGCCACCTCTACCCAGCGTCTTTCCTCCGGTCTGCGTGTTAATGGCGCGGCCGACGACGCGGCGGGACTCGCTATTCGCGAACTTATGCGTTCCGATATCGCGGCCCTTAACCAGGGCGTGCGCAACGCGAACGACGCCATATCTCTTTTGCAGACGGCCGACGGCGCCTTGGGCGTAATCGATGAAAAGCTTATCCGCATGAAGGAATTGGCCGAACAGGCGGCCACGGGCACATACGACTCCACCCAGCGTCTGATGATCGAATCCGAATATCAGGCCATGGCCTCGGAAATTACCCGTATCGCGAACGCCACCGATTTCAATGGCATGAAACTGCTGGACGGCACTTTGTCCGGCGATCATATAGGCTCCGGCGGCGGCGATAACAAGCTGTCTTCTCAAGGCAAAATGAAGATTCATTTTGGAACGATGAACGACTCCGCCGAGGATTACTATTACATTGAAATTGGCGACTGCACCGCTTCCGCCTTTGGCGTTGGAAATCAGGCCAGCACTGACGCTAAAGCCTATACTGTTTCCACTCAAGCGGCCGCTCAATCCGCCTTGGTTGGCATTAATGACGCCATTGTTTCCAAAGACAAGATCCGCGCTCATCTTGGCGCGCTTCAGAACAGGCTCGAAAACACAATTACAAATCTTACAACCCAAGCCGAAAACCTGCAGGCTGCGGAATCCCGCATTTCCGATGTGGACGTGGCCACGGAAATGACGAACTTCGTCCGCAACCAGATCCTCACACAGTCGGCCGTAGCCATGCTTTCGCAGGCTAACAGCATGCCGCAGATGGCCATGCAACTTATCGGCTAATACTGGCGAGGTTCGCCCAAATCGCGCTATGATACGCGCGGCTAATAATATTCCCGGAGGTTTCGCGCTTCCGGGAATATTTTTTTAGTTGGGAGAGCCGGACGCTGTATTTCAATTATTAATCCCAGTTCCCGCCTCCCGGGCCAATTAGTTTGCAAGTGTTTCGTCAGTCTTCGCTTTTCTTTCTTCGAATACTCGCGCCAATCGTAGATCGCTTTTTTCAGAAAAAAACCGCGTTCTCCCGACTGTTTGCGCTCCCGGGTTCCGCTTCTATTCCGCCAGAGGCAAGGACAAAAAAAGAGCCGGATTTTCCCCGGCTCTTTTTTATTGAGATTAACTTTCGCTTTAGATCTTTTTAACTTCAGTGTACCACGCCGAAGCCTTCGTCAACAAACCGTTGATTTGGAGAGCGAAGCTCTGCGGATCCTTGAGGTAGCCGTCCATGAGGAGACAAGAGTCAAACAGCGTCCTGGTCATTGACTCGAGCGCGGGATCGGCCTTGTCCGCCTTGAAGATGGTCAGCATATTTCGCAAGAGAGGATTCTCGCGGTTTACTTCNAGTACTTTCACGGGCAAAGAATCGTCTTTTTGCATGATTTTAAAAAGCTTTTCCATGGAAGAGCTCATGGCTCCCTCCGGCGAGACCAGGAGCGCGGGGCTGTCCGCTAACCGCTGGGATACGCGAACCTCCGAAACTTTGTCTCCGAGAATTTCCTTCATGCGTTTCAGAAGTTCGTCAAAAGCCGTCTTGTCCTCGTCGGAAAGCGGGCTGACCGCTTCGGCCTGGGTTTCCGTATCCGCGAATTTCTCGAGCTCGTTTGGCTTTACGTTCTCGATGCTTTTGAAAGTCCAATCCTTGTATGTTCCAATGCCCTCGACCATGAATTCGTCGATCGGCTCGAACAGGAAGAGGACTTCGATGCCTTTTTTGCGAAAGATCTCCATATGCGGATTCATTTTAGCCGCTTCGCGGTTTGGCGCGGTTACGAACCAGAATATCTTTTGATCCTCCGGCGCGCGATCCATATAACCCTGGAGACTCGTGNGATCCTTCGCGTCCGGAAGCGCGGACGAATTAAAGCGCAATAACGCCGCTACGCGGTCGCGATTAAGATAATCGGAATAGCCGAGCTTGAGGATACGTCCGTGCAAGTGCCAAAAAGTATTATACTTCTCTGCGTCGTCGGTCGCCGTCTTTTCCAGAAATCCCAGGGTCTGCTTGGTTATGACCTGGTTGATTTTCTGAAGAACCATGTTTTCCTGCAAGGTTTCGCGGGAAATATTAAGTGGCAAATCTTCCGTATCGACTACGCCCTTCAGGAAGGACAGATATTCCGGCAATAATTCCTTATTGTCGTGCTGGATAAGCACGCGTCTCGCGTAAAGATCGAGTCCCCAATTTTCGCGCTTGCCCGTATAAATCTCCGATTCCGTCCCCGGAATATAGAGAAGCGCGGTAAATTGCACGGGAACATCGACGGATATATGCTCCAGGTCGAGGGGATCAGTCCGATCGAAAGTGAGCGCCTTGTAAAAATTGTCGTACTGTTCCTTGCTCACCGCGCTCCTGGGCTCGCGCCAGATAGCGGTCTGCGTATTGGCCTGATCGCCGTCGACGAAAATCGGGAAAGGTATAAAGGCGGAATGCGTATGGATAATTTCCTCGATCCGGAATTTGTCGGCGTATTCCGTCGCGTCGCTCTTCAGATAAGCTTTTATTATCGTTCCCCGCTCCGGCTTCTCTCCCGCGGATTCTTCGACCGTAAAAGAACCCAAACCGTCGCTCGTCCAGACATGGGCCGCGACGCCTTCCTCCGCGAAAGCTGGTCTTGACGTTACCTCCACCTTGTCCGCGACCATGAATATCGAGTAAAAGCCGACGCCAAAACGTCCGATAATGTTGGCGGCGTCGGCGACGGCTCCTTCTTCGCCATCCGCCGGTCGCGCGTTGGCGAGATCAGCCAGAAACTGCTCCGAGCCCGATTTGGCGATTGTGCCCAGATTTTCCGCCAGTTCTTCCGCCGTCATGCCAAGGCCCGTGTCCGCGATGGTCAGCGTTTTCGCTTCCTTGTCAAGAGTTATGCGAATCTCGAGGGGCAGGCTTTCCAGCCTGGGCTTTTCGCCCCTGTTTACCCTGAACCGAAGCTTATCTAGCGCGTCCGACGCGTTGGATATGAGCTCGCGAAGGAAAATTTCCCGATTGCTATACAGGGAGTGCGTCAGAATATGCAACACCTTGCGCACTTCGGCCTTAAATTCGCGTTGACCTTTGACGTCATCGGCCATTTTATTTTTCTCCTTACTCGTAAAATATTGGCTGATCGCTCGCCTCGATAATTGCGAGTTTCATAAATATAAGTTAGGCTTTGCGAATCGTCCAGATTTTTATTTAACCGGAAATCGCTCGCCGCCGTCCCGCGAAACCTGAATCGCCATGAATCGGACGGACGCGTATTTATGCCGAAGCGGACGCGCCCAATCGGGGATAATTTAATCTAAACGCGCCGCGACAGTTCGCCTCGCAAAAAAACGCCCGCGAAATTAGGCAATCGCCTCGCGGGCTGGTAATTTCAAGCGCGATTTGCCATAGAGATATTTCCCGAACAGGAGGAAAAGCATGGATCAGACTGTTGTGTTGCTTTCGCGGCTCCAGTTTGCGAGCACAATTTTCTTTCATTTCATTTTTGTTCCATTGACCTTGGGCTTATCCATTATCATCGCCTGGATGGAAACGCGTTACGTAATAAGCGGCGACGACTTCTGGAAAAGACAGACAAAATTCTGGGGACGCCTCTTTCTAATTAACTTCACGCTGGGCGTTGTTACGGGCATAACCCAGGAATTCCAGTTCGGCACAAACTGGTCTCGCTACTCGGAATACGTCGGCGATATTTTCGGATCCCTGCTGGCGATCGAGGCGACCGTCGCTTTCTTTCTCGAATCCACCTTTATCGCCGTATGGTTTTTCGGCTGGAACAAGGTCGGTAAAAAACTTCACTGTCTGTGCATCTGGATAGTCGCGCTCGCCGGAAATATCTCCGCCTTCTGGATTATCATGGCCAACGGATTCATGCAGCATCCGGTCGGTTATCAGATAAACGAAGCCGCCGGGCGCGCGGAATTAAGCAGCTTCTTTGATGTCGTGTTCAACGGCTTCGCNTGGGGACAGTTCGCGCATACAATCCTGGCCTCCTGGGCCTTGTCGGGATTCTTTGTCCTGGGAATTTCCGCCTGGCATTTGCTCCGCAAATCCAACGCGGAATTTTTCCGCGCCGCTTTCAAGATGATCGCGCCCTATACCTTGATCCTCATTATCCTGGTTGGAATAAGCGGCGATCAGGAAGGCGTCGCCGTAGCGAAATATCAGCCCGCGAAACTGGCCGCCATGGAAGCGCACTGGAAAACCGAGGATCACGCTCCCTTCTACCTAATTGTTTGGCCCGATCCGGAAAATCGCCGGAACAGCATCGAATTCATCGGCATCCCCAGTCTCTTAAGTCTTCTGGCCTATCACGACGCGAGCGCGGAAGTAAAAGGTCTGCTTGATTTTCCCGTAAATAACTGGCCGCCGGTCAGCGAAGTATTCTGGTGCTTCCGCGGCATGGCCTTTCTAGGCTGTTACATGATTCTCCTCGCCCTCTGGGCCACCTGGCAAAGAAAACGCCCCGACCCCAGCCCCGCTCTGCTCAAGACGCTAATCTGGAGTATTCCCATCCCTTATATAGCCATCATGTTTGGATGGACAGTAGCCGAAATGGGTCGCCAACCCTGGATTGTTTATGATCTTCTTCGCACCGCGGACGCGGTTTCCCCNCTTCCCGCGAGCAGCGTCTCCCTCTCCTTGATCGCCTTTACGCTCGTCTATCTTGTGCTCGGCATACTTGATATTTATCTGTTGCGCAGAAGCGCCCTAAAGGGTCCGGAACCTGAAAAAGTCCATGCTCCCAAGGAGGCTTAATCATGCTTGAAACCATCTGGTTTGTCCTCTGGACACTGTTGTGGGCCGTTTATTTCCTTCTTGACGGTTTCGACCTGGGCATTGGAGCTCTAATGCCTTTTCTGGCTAGCGACGAACAACAGCGCCGCGTAATGTACAGCGCTTCCGGCCCCTTCTGGGACGGCAATGAAGTCTGGCTGATCTCTGCCGGCGGCGTTACTTTCGCGGCTTTCCCCAAAGTTTACGCGGTCATGTTCAGCGCTCTCTATGCTCCGCTTCTTCTCCTCCTCTTCCTGCTCATCCTGCGCGCCGCCTCTTACGAGTTTCGCGAGCATATAGAGCATGCCTCCTGGCGCTCCTTCTGGGACTGGGTTCATTTTATTGTGAATATCCTCGCTTGCGTCGTGCTTGGCGTCTTTTTCGCCAATCTGTTCAANGGCATTCCGTTTGACGCCAACGGCGTATATTATGGCAATATCTTAAGGCTCTTTAATCTCTACGGAATCGCCGGCGGCGTGTTCTTTACCCTAATGTTCATGATGCACGGCGCGATCTGGCTGTCCATCAAATCGACAGGCGCTCTAAAAGAAAAAGCGCGAGCGGTCGCCGGAATGCTCTGGGTAGGAGTAGCGTGTATGTTGCTTATATTCCTCGTTCTGACCGCCTTCTACACTAACATCTATTCCAATTATATTCATATGCCCTGGCTCATAATTCTCCCAATTCTCGCGATTCTGGGTCTCCTTTGCGTGCCCAGAGCCTTAAATCATGACAAAGATCTGCTGGCCTGGGCCTCGAGCGGACTCTTTATCGTCTCCGTAACCTTTTTCGGAGTAATGGGCATGTATCCGAATATGCTTATTTCCTCCATGGATCCCGCCGCCACAATTACCGCCTTCAACGGCTCCTCCACANCGCTTACTCTGGAAATAATGCTGACCGTTTGCCTCGTTATGGTTCCCATCGTTCTATTGTATCAATTCTGGATGTATCGACTCTTTTACAAGCCTGTTCCCGCGTCGGAACTTGACGAGAATCTTTATTAATGGCTTCAGTTTAACGAAAACTTGACATTATCCAAAGCCGCCCGCGTCTAAATGGGCGGCTTTGATCTTAAAAAGGAATTAAAAATGAAAAAATTTATATTTATCGTATTTTTGGCCTTAACGCTTTGCGCCTGCGCCAAACAAAAATTGAGTTTTGAACAGGAACAACTGCGCCAGGCCAGCCAGCAATGCCAACAGGAAGCGACGGATATGAATCCCGAAAATCCGACTTCCATGAATCCGGTCTGGAATTCATATTATACCATGTGCATGAATCGATTTGGTTATACNGATAAGGAGATAAATAGCATATGGTATTAACTGGGACTAAAAAGAAAACGGGGATACGAAATCTTTTTGAGCGTCTTTCCATATTTTATTTAAATAATAAGATTAAAAATTATAAAATAATGCGATGACAAATCTACTCTCTTCAATAACCGCCATTCCGGACAAGAAATCGAAGCTAATTCCTGAAAAAATTAAATGCTTAAGCTTTTTTTCAGGAGCTTTAGGCCTGGATTTGGGCCTGGAAGCGGCGGGTATTCGTCCTTTGCTGGCATGCGAGGTCGATCGGCGCTGTCGCGAGACAATTTTAGCGAACCGACCCGAGATTGGTTTAATCGGAGATTGTCGAGATTATACGGCGCGAGAAATTCTGGATATGGCGGGATTATCGCCAAGCGACGATGTCGATCTCATAGTCGGCGGACCGCCATGCCAAGCTTTTAGCACAGC
>JAAUYY010000004.1 GCA_014804865.1 Desulfovibrio sp. | reverse complement strand
GGCGAAAGACAGGAACATTTGAAAAAATACTTTTAGAGCTTTCTAAATTGGCTTACGCGGAGGGGAAGCTGGATGTGAATGAAGCGTTTATAGACGCGACATTTGCTCCAGCAAAAAAAAGGGGGGAGTGTGTCGGCCCAACAAAAAAAGGAAAGGGCACAAAATTGATGGCTATAGTCGAAAAGCAGGGCTATCCCATCGGCCTGTATGTAGCGAGCGCGTCTCCCGCCGAGGTAAAACTGGTTGAAAAGACACTCGATTCGATAACATTGGCAGAAATGCCGCGTTGCCTGATTGGCGACAAAGCTTATGACACCGATCAGCTTGATAAGCGACTTAAGGAAAAATACGAAATTCAACTCATTGCCCCAAATCGCAGGAATAGGCAAAAAAGCCAGGATGGAAGATCATTAAGGAGATACAAAAGAAGATGGAAAGTAGAGAGATTCTTCGCATGGTTGCAAAGTTGGCGTCATATAACCGTCAGATATGATTATTATGTAGAAAATTATTTTTCTATGATCCAATTAGCTTGTATCATGATCTACCTGAATTTAATTTTGAGATAGCCTCTAGGAGTTTTCGAGGCTCCGTGCGTTTATATAAGCGCGAACCGGCGCGAAAGTCAAGCGGAATTTTTGACTTGACGGAAGCGACCGGCGATGAATAGTCTGATAAAAAACTTAACTGAAAAATATCAAGTTTATACCGAGTAAGGCACTAGATATAGATGCTTAACAAATTATATAAGGTTTTGAAGGGGGCTAATTATGGCAATACAGTGTGAAATATGCGGGAGAAAGATTAGCGGTTTTAGTGGTGGGGCATTCCGGGCCACCGAAGATTATTATATAAAGGCAAAAGAACTTTCTTTAGATCTCCAAGAAAATATATGTATGTATTGCGCGGGTAACAAAATATCAATTGCTAAAAGCGAACAAAAAGCCCGACAAGCGGAAGAAGATCTAAAAATTGTAACCGCTTTGGAGGGGATGTTTGTAACGCCCGCTCCTATTCCTGAAGGAACCAAAGACCTTGGTTTAGTTACTGGCTATTGTATTATGGGTACGGGCCCTCTGACAACGATTGCGTCTTCATGGACTGACTTTTTTGGCGCGGAATCAACCGCATACCTGGAAAAAATTGCCAAAGCGGAAGACTTCGCTTTATTACGGGCCAAACAAAAAGCATATAAAATGGGCGCGTCCGCTATTTATAACGTGCGAATTGGCCTCTCCGAAGCGGCAACTGGGCATGGAATGTTAATGATTTCGGTCTTTGGTAGCGCAACAAAAAAATAACTTTAGATATAAAAGTCTCCCCGCTCCGGCGGGGCTTTTTGTTTTTAGCCCTCCGCGCTTTGCGCGGCGTTATGGCTTCAAATACGCGAACACGGCGACCAGCAACGCCGATTGCGTCAAAAGCAAGCCGATAAGCCATTTTAGCGTCTCATGCTTGCTCGCCTCGATACGCTCCGAAAGACGCATTTCAATTTCTTTCATCTCTAAACGCACATCGTTAATATCGCCTTTTGTAGCTAGCTCTTTTCGGTTATTTTCTTCCTGAATAGCCGAAAAATCCCTGAACGCGTTCGCCTGAACTTTCGCCTGTTCCTCGGGAACTCCCGCCGCCTTCAGTTTTTCAAAGTACGCGAGCGCGTCAAAAGTCGTCGTCGCCATATCGCCTCCATTTCCCATAAAGCCATAATACGAGCGACTTTTCAAGGGAAATAGCGAAGTAAAATAGCTTTTTAAATAGGAGGCGCCCAGCGCCTGTAATGCCAGTTACAGGAACTAGGCGACCGGATTAGGGAAGATGATCGCCTGGAAATTTACCAGATTTTCAAGCGATTCGACCCGCAGTGCGATTGCTCCACAGCGATAGCATTGCGATCATACCTTACCCGCTAATCCAGTAGTCTTTCAAGCTAAAAGGCGCCTCCGTAACCATAAAATATGGAGCGTTTATGGCTTCTAAAAACAATTCGGCGTCGCCGGATTCTCTCGACGCGCGTCCGCGCAAAAAATCCAAGAAAAAGTTTATTTATCCCTTGTCTTTCTCTCTCCAGTCCGCGTTATGCTATCCGCAATCATAATTACGCGGAGTCCCGCGATCAAAAGTCGCGCCAGCTGGCGCGGAGGAGANNNNAAGTTATGCCTTACAAGCTCGATGATCAGAAAAAAATCGCGACCGACGAAGCTGGCAACCCGATCTGGATAACCGAGGGCGGCGAGGAAAAGTCCGTCGATTATCCGGGGCTTATAAAACGCCTCTCCGAGGTCAACGGCGAATCCAATACGCGCAAGCAGAAAATCCGCGCGCTCGAGGAAAAGCTCGCGATTTTTGACGGCATCGAAGACGTAAAAGCCTGGAAAGACGAAGCGGTCGCCGCGCTGGAGTTCAAGAAAAACGCGCCCGACAAGGACAAGGAACTCGAGGCGCAAATCGCCGCGAGGCTTGAGACGGAAGCCGCGAAATTTCAGGCGNAAATCGCCGCGAAGGACANAAGNCTCGCGGAAAAGGAAAAGACGCTCGCCGAGCAGACCGCGAAGATTCGCCAGCTCGCCATCGGCGCCGACGTGAAAAGCTCCAAAGTCATGGAGCGCTTGAAGCCCGAGTTGCGAACCCTGCTCGAGCGCGAAATGACGCGNGCGGGCGAACTCGACGAAGAGGGCCTCATTTTCTACAAAACCGCCGACGGCAAGCCTTTTTACAACTCCGAGGGCAAGTACGCGACGCGCGAGGAAGCTCCGCTCATGCTCATGAAAGAGCTGGGNATCGATCCGGCGTCCGTGCTGGCCGCGCAAGACAACAATTCCGGCGCGGGCGGAAANCCCAACGGGGGAACCGGCGGGAATACCGGCGGGGGCCAGAAAAAGTACGCCGACATGACNCGNGAAGAAAAAATCGCGTACCTNAAAAATCCAAATAACCTGAAAACGCAAGGGAGCAANTAGCCATGGCGTTTGATCTCGTNGTATTCAACAAGCAAATATACACNGGCATGACGGAAANCGTCGATCAGCAACTGGACGCCTTCAACGCGGCCAGCAACAACGCGCTNGTNCTNGCNCCGTCCANNTCCAANATGGGCGATTTCGCNATCGAGGCCAGCTTCAANGNTATNTCCGGCCTTGTCCGNCGCCGCAACGCGACCGCGTCGACCGCCGTGGCCNCGACTAANCTCCAGCAGTTGAAAAAGGCCGCGGTCAAGGTNGCCGCGGGNACTCCGCCGATTANCTTNGAGCCGGGNCANTATCGCTGGATTCAGGANTCTCCCGAAACCGCCGCCGTGGTTATCGGCGAACAGCTCGCGCAGGGTATGCTTCAGGATCAGTTGAACACGGCGNTTCGCTCNCTGGTGGCCGCCATATCCGGCAATTCNGCCGCNGTTCANACNATAACNACGACCGCGAGCATCGCCGCCCTGACCTCCGCCGCCGGGAAATTCGGCGANCGNCAGTCGTCCATCGCCGCGTGGATCGTCCACTCCAAAGTCATGGGCGACATCTGGCAGGCCGCTCTCCAGAACAGCAATCAATTATTCCGCTTCGGCGACGTGGCGGTNATGCAGGATCANTTCGGGCGCAAGTTNATCATCACCGACAGTCCCGCGCTCGTGAACGACGACACNTANTACTCTCTGGGCCTTGTCCAGCANGCCGCGCTTGTGGAGCCGAACAACGACTTTGACGCCACAATGGTCGATAGCACGGGNATGGAGAACATCCAGCGCACATATCAGGCCGAGTGGTCTTACAATGTCGGCCTTTACGGATANGGNTGGAAGACGGCNACCGGCGGAGCNAGCCCGACCGACACCGCGCTGGGAACNTCCGCTAACTGGGAACAGACCGCGTCTTCGGTCAAAGACACGGCTGGCGTTATTCTNGCCTCCAACTAGCGTGAANATTTTATATTTTATCAAGGGCAAGCCCGACGNGGACGAACTGGCCGANGNCGCCCGCGTCGGCGCTCTCTTGCGGAATAGCGACGCNTGGCATGAAGGCGATTGCCTTGANATCTGCGATCAGGTCATGGGCAAGGCGGAAAACATCCCGCCGCCGTATCGCCATTTATGGAAAGAATCGGAAAAACCCGCGAAGCGGAGCGCGAAAAAATGCCAATAATCGTCGAGGACGGACGCTGTCCGCAATTNGCCAATAGTTATGTATCGCTCGCCGACGCNGACGCNTATCTNGTCGCTCGCGGTCTCTGGCCAGAAACGCCTTTGACCGAAGCGCCATCCGTTGAACCGGAGGGCGCGGATGAAATTCCCGAGCTTCCAGAAACTCAAGCGGAAGAGGCGNACGAAAACGAAGGCGAAAACGCGAACGAGNGCNATNCNGANAAAGACGGCGACGNTCCCGAGTCCTCTCNAATTCCCGACGCGGAAACNGTCGCCGCGAAGGAGNNCGCCCTAATTCGCGCCTTCGATTTCCTGAACACTCTCCAGTGGAANGGGAAAAAGCCATGCTGGGAAAGACTGCCCGCGTGGCCGCGCGAAAACGTCCCGATTCCNGGCNTNNANCCNGNNGAATACATCGATCCCGANCTTGTTCCGCAAGCGGTCAAGCAGGCGCAATGCGAACTTGCTGGCCTGATTTATAACGGCCATTCGTTATTCGCGCCGACGGAGCGCGGGGGCAAGGTCAAGTCAGTCTCCGATTCGACTACGGAGTCCGTCGATGTCCTCTCCCAGTCTCAAAGCCATAGCGTAACCTACGCCGACAACGCGCCGCTAGAGACATGGCTTCCCTCCGTNTATCCGCTTATCGAACCTTTTCTGGAAGTCGTNCCNGGNCAGGCTAAATGCGGGTTTACGGTTCANGGCGTGGAGAGGGGATAATGGCCGACCACTCCGGTTTTGTCTCGCTGGCCAATAAGCTAATCGCGAAAAACGGCATGGAAGTCGTCTTTGTTCGCGAGANGNCNNNCGGCGAAATTGATCTCCTGACTGGCAAGCGTCCGGTCGTCGACNGNGNANNNTNNCGCNATGGCCGTCNCGACGCGNCCGACNAAACAGGAACTCGAGGCGGGGCGNTTNCANAANGTCTCNCAGGTNATCCTGATTCCCGGCGACGCCATTCCCGCTCCGTCAATCGCGGACAAGTTGCGNTTTTCCGGTCATGACTGGGAAATTGNCGAGATCCTCGAAGTCGCTCCTGCGGGCGTNCCCATTCTCTACAAATTCGGCGTCAGGGACGCGGGANTATGCAAGACNTAAACGACATNGANCGCNNTCGCAAGGCTATGCGGGCNCGNATCNANGANCTTGACCGCCAGCATTGCAAATCCGCCGCCGAACTGACCAAAGTTTTCAAGGCCATAANCGTTCTTACGCGCCTGGAGTTGCGCCTCGGGATCGCCGCCGCGATCCTCATGTGCTTTAAAAATCTTGTTATTCGNACGCCTCATGACACAGGNCGCTTGCGAGCCGGATGGCGAGTGGGCGAAAGCGCGACGACGCTTCCTCCTGCGGGNGACTATCCTGTTTTCAAGAAAGACGACGACGATGTTNGNCGCGCTCTCGAGTCCGCNATCTCCCTCGATCCCGGAACGCGCCTTTACGAGGCCGACGTCCTCTGGATNTACAATAAAGTCGAATACGTCCTCGCCCTGAACGCTGGCTGGTCGACCAAACAGGCTGGCGGCTTCATCGACAAGTTTCTCGCGGAACTGAAAACGGAATTTCAAAANNTNNNGAGNTCCTGACATGGAATANNGNATNGCTACATTGAANGAAATACGNGTCGCCNTNTTCGGGAAAACGCGAGACGCGCTCGCGGCTTTGCCTGACGGCGACAATGTCTGGCTCGCGGCTCCGGCGCAGGACGCGAAGATCGATCTGAAAAAACTCGCCGTGATTTGTTCGCTTGTTTGGGGCGAGACGACAAGGGGAGAATTTGGCGGGCCTGGCTCCGCCGCCGAGCGGCATGGCTTCTGGAAAATGCAAGTCTCGATCCTCGCCGGAACCGACGAAAATCTCGGTTGGGANCTCGCGCAAGCTCTCGAGGACGCCTTTTTGCCCTACGCGGTCGAGGACTTGCCGGTNNNNTCGCTNGNTCCCGCCGACNNGGAGCCGATNTGTCCAATATTTTGCGATTTTCCATACACTGAAAATCTCGGCGTNTTGCCGGANAAANGAANCGGAATNTGCGTAANCGTNCCATTCTGGACNCGNACGNAAGCNGNATAAGGGAGAATTATNATGGCTAAAACTTGCCCNTCCGTCGCCAGNGGCCAACTGCAGGCNGTTTTCGCCGTCCTCGAAGACGTTAGCGGCGTCCTGCAACTCCCGACCGNAGACGGCTACATTGTGCCCGCCGGTCGCGCCACAATGACGCAAACGCCGACTTATACGGACAGCGAGGAACTCTCGCCATCCCTGAACCCGATCGCGCAGTTTCAGAACGCCGTGCCCGCCGGAACCGGATCCATTCCCCTCTACGGGCGGGTAAACAGGGATTTTTCCAAGCCCGAGGGCGACGCGCTCTTTGTCGCGCTTCAGGGCGACTATAACGATCCGGCTCTGATAACCGCCGAACTTGCCGAGGCCGTCGCGACTGGAGACGCGGAGATCGTCGTCGCGAATATCCAGAATCTGAACGACTTTGACGACAACGCCCTCGAGGGCCAGTTTCCTCCGCGCGGCGTCATTCAGATCGACGACGAGAAAATCCTCTATCGGGATATTGAGGTCGGGGCCAATTCGGCAACCTTGAAAAAATGCAAGCGCGGCTACGACAACACGCTCGAGGCCGGGCACGAGGCCGACGCGTCCGTCCGTATGCTCTCCCGTATCTACTCGCAGGCCGTATGTCGCCCGACGCTCTCTGTCTGGATACTCAACGATGATAAATTCCTGACTTTCATGTCGGGTTGCAGCGTTACTCAATGCCAAGTTCGCCTCCAGCGCGAATCCGGCCAGATGTTCACATTCGATTATCAGGGCCGCCAGATGGGATGGGCGGGAACCGGCGAGGTTGAATCCGTAACCGGCACGATCGTGAAGCTAACCAAAGGCGGGGCCGACGCTTACACGCCCGGAGCGCTTATCCGTAACAAGACAAAGAAAGACGACAACGGCGGCCATGGCTATCGCGTGATCGCCGTCAACGACGTAACGGACACGATAACGCTCGCGACCGCTCCTTCAGGGTGGGCCAGCGGCGATTATNTCTATCCNTGGCTCCCCAAATGCGACGCCATNGGNACGCCCATCGAGTCNCGNTTCGCCTCCGTGGAAATAGACGGAGTCGCGGGCAAAATGTCCGAGGGAGGCCTCTCAATCGGAACGCCTGTAACGAACCTCGAGGAAATAGGCGACGAATACGTCGGCGAAGGCGTCAGCACGAGGCGCTCCATAACCCTCGACCGCAGTATCAATTTCAGGGCCAGAGACGCGCGGGCGTTTGGNCGAGGCTATCGCGGTTACGANTTGCCGGTTACCGTATTCGCGGNAAAGGATCCCTGCATGACGCTTTCGCATCATATGCCCAGGGTGAAGTTCAACACGCCCGAACTAAACGAATCCGACACCGTGTTGACCATGAGTCAGGACGGAACCGCGCTCGGCGTTCACGGCGAGGACGCGCTCTTTATCGTTCAGGAGTAGATATGCCCAGAATTTTGACCGACGCCTATCGCGACGCGACNTTNGTNNTNCCNTTTACGGAAGACAANAGCGAATACGCGCTTGTNANGCCNNTGACNGAGACGGCTNTAAACGCTTTGCGNACTGAATCCGCCAAAGAAGGCGGGGCCGACGAGCAANTNGCGGGCAAGATTTTCGTCCGCAAACTNCTTCAAAAGTCGCTCGCGGGGTGGACGGGATTTTATGACGCGGNCGGAAACGAGTTGCCGTTTTCGCCGGAAATAATCGCGGAAATTTGCGAGTGCGATCCGGAGTTCGCGGCTTTGCTGGTNTTGCGGATCCGCAACGTGGCCAGAATNGGCGAGCTNGAAGAAAGAAAAAACTGATCGAGTGGGCCGACTGGNTNGGCGACACGGGTCGGCTCGCTTGCGAAGAGTGTCGCNAACTGGCTTACGCCAACGACGACNANCCCGACTGCGCCAATTGNCCGAGCGCGGAGCCGCGTCGNGGCATAACGCCGCGCAATTCCGAAGCTCTGGAAGCGTGGAAACAGCTCGATCTNTTCGGGCGAGGACTGGACGGGTTTTCCGGCGTCCCGATGACCTTGCGGATCGAGGGAATCNANNTCCANTGCGNNAAANACGCCGATCCCGACGCCCTGCGCTGGCGGGTNATGACTCCTGGAAGANAGGATTTACAACGCCAGAATCAAAAANTGGAAACANGATCGCGATAGAAAGAGCAAATAGCNATGCCNACATTNAATCTGCAACTCCANTTTGACGAAAGCGGCGCGATAGTAGCCGCCAGNCGCCTGGGNGACGTGTCCGACGCGGCGGGAAAGACAGGCGAATCTATGAGCGCGGCTGGGAAAAAGGCCGAGCAATGCGGTCAAAGTATCTCCAGCGCGATGAGCGACGCGGCGAAAAGAGTTTTGGCATTAGTCAGCGCGTGGAAGGCTCTCAATCTGGCGCAGAGGGCCTTTTCTCTGGGAAGCGCCTATAACGAAAAGATTGAAAAAGCGCAACTCGGCATAGCTTCGGTTATCGCGGCTACGAACGAATTGCGGAACGCGCAGGGCAAGCTCCTGCAAGGCCAGGAAAAGTTCAACGCCGCGCAAGAAATGTCCGTCAAAATCGCGAAGGCTCTCGACGTCGCTTCCGCGCAATCTCCGGCGGAATACGAAGACCTGCTCGCGACTCTCCAGACCATGCTCGCTCCCGCAAGCCAACTCGGATTGAAGTGGCAAGACACGCTCGATAATACTATCAAGATGAGCAATGTCTTGTCGTCTCTGGGCCTCGATATGAAGTCGCTCGCGAGCGAGACTCAAGCTATTTTGACTGGCAAGGACATAAATCGCTCCAATGTCGCGTCGCGTCTGGGAATAACAAAAGAGGAGATTGAATCCTGGGGCAACGGCGAAAAACTGTTGGAGAATCTCCAAAAACGGCTCGAAGCCTTCAAGTATTCCGGCGAAGCGGTCGAGAATACCATGGAGGCGGCGCGAGCCTTTTACGAAGATGTAAAAGCGAATCTCGCGGGCGACGCCATAGCGGATTTATGGGGGCAAACCAAAAAAGCTATCGAGGAGGTCGCCTACGCTTTTTACGAAATTGATAAACAGACAACCGAATATAAGTTAAAAGACGAAATGGCTCCGCTTATCGACGCGACTAACGAACTCGCGAACGCTCTTGGCGAGAATTTCGTCAGCGCGGTCAGAGTAGGAGTGGACGCGTTAAAAAGCCTTGGGAACAGCATAAGCGAGACAGGCGTCAGTCAGTTTCTGGGCGAGGTGGAGACATACGCGGGGCTCGCGGTCGCGGGCCTCGGAGCCCTAATGATCGCCAGACGCGCCGCCTCCGCGCAGTGGGCGGTCGAGGTCGCGGGAACGAAAGACGGCGTGGCGGCTCTCTATCAGCATACCGCCGCCGCGATAAGGAATACCAACGCTCGCCATGAAGACGCGATCGCCGCCGTCCGCGAGACTCAAGCGGAAATAAACCTCATCAAGACAAAGTTGCGCCTTGTAGCGTCCCTTCAGCAAAACGCCACGAGCGCGAGGGTGTTGGCCAGAGCTCGCCAGCAACAAATCATTTTGACGAATCAGCTTGCGGCGGCGGAAACGAGGCTTGCCGAAACGCAAAAACTTGTGGGCCGAACCACCTTGACGATGACCGCTCTCGCGAAAGTCGGTCAGGGATTGCTCTCCATATTCGGCGGGCCTTTCGGCTTGGCTCTGACCGCTATCGGCGCGGGAATAGGCTATCTGGCGACCAGACAATCCCACGCCGAAAAGGCCGCGAATCTGCACGCCGACGCCTTGCGTAATTTTACAAAGGCCGCGGAGAAAGCCAAAGCCGCTGGCAAAAACCTTTCCGATCAACTTGACGATCTTTCCGAATATCAAAAAGCGAGAGCGATTGAAGACGCGAAAAAGTCCGTTGAGGAAACAAGAAAAATAAGTTTGCCCTCTTTTGAAAGAACAACGCGCCCTAAAATATTAGACTACTATGGCATTCAGGAATCTGGTTTAAGCAAAACGGATCAAAAATTATCGAAAATTGCGCGAAGCCTGGATGCCGCGACGCAACGGTTCAAAGAACAAAAAATATCTATTTCTGAATATAAAAAGGGATTGGATAACACATACACATCTCTTTCTAAACAAAATTTAGGGCAAACAGAACTAGCCCAGGCCAGGGCAATCGCTTGAATTAAATTACAGTGGTTGCCTGTGTCCTGAGAACGTTAAACATGAAGCTGTTATCCCACCCTGCCAATTTGCGTCTTACCCGTACACTCGGCTTAATATTC
>JAAUYY010000003.1 GCA_014804865.1 Desulfovibrio sp. | reverse complement strand
TAAATAACCCTTCTCGCGTCTTTTGAAGCCAGTCCTTTTTTTTCGCGCCCAATGATCTCTTCTCTATCCTCGAATTGACGAACTCGCGAATAATCCCGCCCGTTTCGGCGTAGCGTCGCAAACGCAAGGCTGTCGTCGTCTCTTCTTTGCCGTTTTCATCGATCAAGGCGATTTCAGTTGGCTCGAATAGTTTCGAAAAAAATTTCTCATGCCTTTTAAAGGCCCGTTCGCCAGTATCGATGCCTATATTGACAAGCGGATCTCCCGCTCTGTATTCGTTCGCTTTACAAATAAGATCCTTCAGAGGAACCAGGGTATGCCCGCGCCCCGCCTCGCTCTCGAGTACTCTGGTCGCGAGAGCGCGCAGGCGCCTTTTGTCGTCGGGATCCTCTACGAGTTCGAATTCCGCGTTCGCGAATATCTTTTCTCTCATATCTTCCGGCGGAAACAGCGCCAGATCAATTTGATCGAGATCAATTTTGTACCAATCTGGCAATAATCTTGTTTCCTCGTACAGAATATAAGGATTTTCGAGCGCTTCCTTTTCAAACTCCTTTCCGCGCGTCCGGCCAAGCCGCGTAAGAAAAGGCGAGCAGTCCCGGGGCAAACGCTCGCCCGCGTAGGCTTTCATGATCAAATCGGCCTGATCTATGGATAGGTTCAGTCGACAGACCAGCTCCCAGAACTTTGAGCCAGCCTCGAGACTATCCGCCGCGTTCGCCAGTTTCTCCTCTGTTACAAGCCGTTTGCGTCTTTCGTCCCTGAGTCTCAAAAGCGGCTTTAAATTTTCGGGCAACAGCTTTTTAAAACTGTCGTAATCGCCGAGACTGGCTTTGACGCTCTCCCAGGGATTGTCAGTTTCATTGGCTTTTTTTAGCAAAGCTTCGGCTATGTCCGCGCCGTAGCGCAAACCGAAAGACTCGAGTACGGCTCCCAACCCCGGGTAAACAGCCTTTTCAGCCCACGCCTTTTTTATTCTGGCATCGAGCCAGTCTCTTAATTTTTTCCAGCTTGTTCCGGCGGGGGGAGCCAACTTCAGTATTTCGTATTTTTTTAACAACTCCCTCGCCTTGCCCAGGACGCTTATGACCGCTTCCGCCGAAAGTCTCTCCGCGGCGTAGGAAAATTCCCAATGATAGGCTGGCGGAACGATCGGGAGCAATTCGTCCGGATCAGTTTCCGGATTCTCCTTCAAATAGCGTTCGATTTCCCCGAAGGGGAAAACAAATCCTTCCGCTTCGTCGTCATTAAGGCGATGGCCAATAAATCTTTCCCAGGACAGGGACGTTACGGCTTCGTCGGTCGCTTGGCGCGATCATAGGAATATTCAGTTAACTCGCCTACGCTTTTCGCGGGAGTTATTGCGACTACGACGCGACCGGGGGTGTCGGTAAAGGGCGTGGCTTTCGCGTACGCTATAAGCAGGGAGTCTTCCGGCTTCGCGTCGTCCCAGAAATAATCGAATATTTTGCGCTGATTTTCGCCATTGGACACCTAAATCTTGTCCCGCATGGGCTCAATTTCCTCGTCGTACCCGGCGTAATGAAACGAAAGAGGGCCGGGATCGGAATCTCGCGGTTTGAGCATCCATCGATAAGGCGTTCCGTCAAAAGAATCGGCCGGACGGATCCTGTCGGTCGGCAAGACATGCTTAAAAGCCTTATGATAGACGTATGGATGGATCTCCGTAAAAGAATGTTCCTCGCTTGACAGGAAACAGCCATTTTCCTTCAGACAAGGCGGCGTAAAATCTTCGCCCCATTCGTCCTTGCCCAGGCCGCGAAGATCTTCGCACTTTATTCCCTTGTCCGCGTTTCTCCTTTCGGCTATGCCCTTTATCGCGCGGCAGGCCTGATTGTTGGCCGGATCGGCGCATACTTTCCCTGTCCAGCCCAGGTCATGCCACGGAACGCGAATAGAAAAATTTCTAGCCATAATTTCTCCCCTACCTCCGCTCGAAGCCGAACGTGTTAATCTTCAGCGCGCGGCAATTTTCGGTAATCGCCCGCTCCAGTTCCGGATCGAAGCCCGCTTCCGATTCCGCGCGGGCTTCGATGCTGATCTCGATCTTTCCTTCGGACAACAAATGATTGAGGATTTCCTCCATGATTTTCGCTACGTCGCGGTTGACGCGGATCGGATCTACGGGCGCGCTGAGGTAAAAGCGCCTGGAGCGGGGGCGCGGTTTTTGTTCTTCGTTGTGAGTTGGCCGCTTGCCTTCCTCTACGCCGTCCTGAGCCTCTCCCTGATCCTCCCTGATCGGGTAGGCCGTTTCTCCCTGTTCGGAAATTCGCGCCTCCCGTTCCCGGGCTTTCTCGGCTTCGCGCTCCTCGATCCGGGTTTTCGCGACCGTGTTCTTTACTATGTAACCGCTCTTTTCGACATTCGTATCCTTATTATAGCGCAGATCGATAAATTCGCCGTTGTCGATCCCCGCGGCGTAGGCGAAATACTCGTCCGAGTTCAGGACGCCGTCGCGGATCGCCCCGGCCAGGGTCGAAAATTGCTCCAGTCTGGGCAGGTACAGGTAACTGGTCAGATAAGTCCAGAGATCGTTTACCGAAAGCCACTCGCGATCCCGCCAGAGCAGGTTATTGAGTTCCATGAGCAAGGGCGCGGCCGACCATTTGTCTATTACGGTTTCCTCGTTCGCGAGAACGCGCGCGACGGGCGCGATCAGATCCTGATTTTTGTCGGCGGCGACGCGGCCAGTTCGCCATTCGATTACGCCCGGCGCCGAGCTCTCCTCGGCGGGAACCATCATGAGGCGCCAGGTCTCCAGAATACGCAAATCCACTGTCTCGCTCGCGCGATCCATACTGTATTTTGTCTCGCGAAGCTGAACCTGATCCAGATTGAGATCGTCCTTGTCATGCATAATCGATTGCCAGGCGAGATAGCGACTGGTCTCCTCCTCGAGTCCGCGCAAGATTGCCTTGTCCGGAGCGAGAAAGACAAGCGTGTTTTTATATTTGCGGGGGGCGTCGCCCCTGGTCTCGAGGATATTGGTCGCGCCGAGTATGGCCGCGCAATCGGGATTGTTCGGCTCCCAGCTGTCCCTCGGGCGCAAGACGACCAGGCGCGCCGTCTGCTCGTCGGGAACGTCGACGGACGAACCCGGGCAGACATGAACCCCGGCCAGGGGCGCGGTCTTCTTGCAAATCTTTTTCAACCGCTTTTCGATCTCCCAGTCGACTTCNTCCGGGGAAAGTTTATCCGCCCGATCCTCCGCTGTCTTGCGCAAGGTTTGGCGCGAATCGTACCAGTAGCGATCGCCGGACTGGTTGCTATAGAGATAGGCGAGCTTGTTGCGCAGGCCGTTCATGGCGTCGTTGAAGGTGGAGATCGGCTCGCCCGGATGCACAGTNCCCAGGCGGACGCGGGAAGCTTCTATGCCCCGCGCGTCCTGCTCNCGCGTCGAAGGNGCGCTGCCCAGCAGGATCGCNCNGGCGACGCGACGGGAAGCCGACAATTTGCCGTAGCGGGGCTGCTCCCTGTCCTGCTGGNAGGGAGTCGAGCGCTCGCCGTCGACTTCGCATTCCACGATGGCGTTCCAGTTGTCGCCCAGGTAGCGGGTCAGCTCGTCGCGCACAGAGGGCGCGTCGAGGGGAATGTCTCCGGGCGAAATTATCGGGCTTTGATCCTTGGCCATCCAAAGCTCGTGAATAACCGCGGCCATGAGCCGCAAGACGCCGCGCGTGCGCTGGAAGCGCTCGAGGGTNCCCCAGTCCCCANAGAGACGGTCGAAGANCTCGGGATGNATGGGATAGCAGGACGCGAGTCGCTTCCGATAGTTCGCGTCCTTGACCTCGACGGGAAAATCGGCGGCGTTCGTCCGGTACATATCGCCGAACTGGGCGCAGACCCTGTCCCTGGCCGCCTCGTCCTTGCAATCGAGAAACAGTCTGCGCCGCGCGACCTCGAAGCCTTCGCTAGCGGTAACCGGCTTCCAGACCAGCTCCATGCGTCCGAAGGTATGCTCGATGGCCGACAGAGCCTTCCTGCCCGCCTCGCCGCCGATCTCGTTGTCCGACTCCGGAATCGACGCGACGACGACGCTCGATTTGCTGTTTCGCGCCGCTTCGCTGATTTCCTGCGTGAAGGTTATGAAATTCTCGAACGTTCCCGCGGGGAGTCCCTTTTCCACGTAAATCTTGCGGGCGTAAGCCACAAGCTCGTCCATGAGGACAAGACACGATCCCGCGCCGTCGAAGAGATCTTTCAGGGCTATGTAGCCGGGCGAGACGCCCTTCTTGTCGGCTTCGCGAACCAAATCGTATAATTCCGGCTTATTGGCGGATTTGGCCAGTTGGTAAGCCATCTCGCCCCAGAGCGTGTTGATCTCGATATCTGGCATATCCTCCGGGATCCTCGCGGTCGCCGGATCGAGCGCCGTGCCGACCAGGACTGCCGTATGGGTTTCGGGCAATTCCGACAGGCCCGAGGCCCTGATAATTTCCTGGGCGGCCGGGATTTTATCGATGGGCGCGTCGCGCGACAGGAGATGATAGAGGGCGAGCATGGAATGGGTCTTGCCGCCGCCGAAGGCAGTCTTTAGCTGAATTACAGGCGATCCGCCCTTGCTCCCCGAAACGCGAATCAGAGCCTCGCGGATCAGGCCCTTCATGCCTTCGGTTACATAGGTGCGGGCGAAGAACTCTACGGGATCGAGATACTCCGCCGAGCCTTCGCCGCGAGCGACCTGGGCCAGATCGGCCGCGAACTCGGCGTTGCGATAACGTCCCTGGGCCACATCCTGATGCGGCTCGATTATGTCGCGCCAGCTGGGGAGCCCGAGCGGACTGGGCGTCGATCTGCCCTGGTCGCGGGGACCGTCGTCGGCGGGAGGCGCGTCCCGAACCGCCGCCATGCTGGCCCGGGCGTGGCGGCGCAATTCGGTCGCCGTCTCCGGATCCAGCGCGTCGCTAAAACGGGCCATGGTGTCAATGGCGCGCCACGCGTCCTCGGCGCTTATATCCTCGAAGCCGATATGGGAGACCCTGTTCCGAGCGCTGCTTAGCTCGTTCGCCCAGGTTCTGTTGTCGCCCGGGAGCTTGTTCCTGAAAATATCGCCCCAGTAGATATTGAGGAGCAGGAGACAGCGCTGAATGTCCAGAGCATTAATGAGGTCTTTAGTCTCGCCGTCGAGGGGCAATTCCTTTCTTTGCTCGGGATATAAGCGATCGAGAACGCCTTTTTGCCACCATTTGTCGCCGTATTCGTTCATCAGGCCGCTGGCGACGTAGGGCGCGAGAACCCGCAAAAGAATATGAAATCCCTCGTTTACCTTCGTTACGTTTCTAGCTTGCTCCGCCATGGTTTTGCCCTTTTTTATAAATTTTGGCTCTGTTTAACTTTATTGTCGGTTACTGACCGGATTTTTGCCGANATNGNGCGTCTTGTATTTTTTGGCGTCCTCGCGGCGCCTCGCGCTATCTCGCCTTCTTGTCGTCCCCGTATAATGTTCCATGCTCCAGCCCTTTGAGTCTATGCGCCCGATCGGTTATTTCCTGCCATGACGTTACCAGGTCGTTATAGGCGAAAGCCTCCTCGTTCCATTTTTTACGCTCGGCTATGGAGAACAGGCGATAGACCAGATCGCGGGCGCGGTAGGCTTCGGACGGGTACTGGGCGACTAGCGGAGCGCAAGCCTCTATGCCGCCCGAATCGAAAAGTCTGACGATATACTGGGCGAGCGCCCAGAGGCAGTCGCGCGCGTCTTTCGGGAGCTTGTCGGGGAGTTCTTCGCGCGTCAGGAGCCGGACATGGCCTTTCTCGGCGAGCAGGACGCCCATATCGTCNAGCCNGGCGATCGAGGTATTGCGGGCGCGGGCGAGAACGTCGGCCTCGCCGTATTTGATGGGATTAAAAGCCTTTTGACTGTAGAGATCGACGCAAAATCCGCTGGCTTCGTCGATGCCTCCGTCCTGATCGGCGAGATAGGCGTCGAGCTCGGCGTTGATCGCCCGCAGTGCCTCGCGAACGGTCATCGGCGTCCCGTCGGCGTCCAATNCCCTGGCGTATTTGGAGAATACGGCCATGCCCGGCCCGATGGAGGCCTGCGCCATATCGACAGGCGCGATATTCGCGGCCCGCAACTGCTTCAAGGCCTCGGGCAAGGACTTTTTCAGCTCGGAGAGAAAGGCGCGACGGGTAGTCGCGGGGGCGTCCGTCGGACGCTTGCGACAGACGAGGACTATGGAGGAGGCAAGGGCGTTGGCGTTCATCGCGACTGTTCTCACGGAGCGTTCAGTCCGCAATGGCCAAGTCCCTTTGATCGTAAAATTCGCGTCTATGATAGCGGATAACATAGTTTCCCATCCAGCGGAAGTAGCTTTTTTTTCGTTATTCTCATCTTCACTTTGTTTAAAGGCATAATATATAGTTACAGGAGCATCGTCTTTCGCAACTTTTCGCATTTGGGCAAAAACCTGTTTCATGCCATCTTCGAAAAATTTTTTCGCTTCTTTTCTATTCCCTGTGAAACGATAAGGAGAGGCTACAAGTTCGCTCATCTTGGGAACCAGCATTGTCCTAAAGATACTTGGAAAAACTTTTTTAAGATTTTTACGCAACCATATATAAAAATAATCTGAGAGATCCGCATAACATATATTGTCATAATATGGAGGATCTGAAGAAATAATTAAATTATTAAATTGATAAGAGTTTTGCGCTTCATACTGTATAGATCTTCCTTTAATGGAAGCTGGAAAAAATTTCAAACATTTCATTACCCAGTCAAGCATATTGTCAAAACAGCCTGAAGATGAGCAAAATGGATTAGCCTCACAATAATCCCAAATCATGGGAATGGCTTGTTTGCTAAAAGTGTTTCGTATAGCATTAAGCGTATTTATCCATGATGCAAATTGCGAACATAAATCGCTTTCCTTGTCTATCGCAAAAGCCAAATATACGCCCACAGCTTCGCCATAGGCCTTCGCGCCGTCGCCTCCGTCTTTAAGTCCGATCCCGTCGTCGGGGAGTCCAGCGGCGATCGCGTCGGCCTCGGCCTTTTTCATGGCTTCGCCGACCAGATCGCTAAATGTAGTCAGGGCGGTTAGCTGGCGGGGAGTGAAAAGCTCGGAAAAACGCGTTATCCCGTAAGCCCCCACGTCTACTTTAGCTTTTCCAAAAATCTCACCGTCAGGGTAATCTTCAGGACGCGCAATATCTTTAGCTTGTTCATGTTTCTGAGTCGGAGCTAAATATATTCTTCCTCCTTTGCCTTCCGCGACGATAGCCATAAGCCGAACGGAATGCCTATTAGCTTCAAATTCTTCATAAACATATTTTTTATCCGTAGTCGCGCCGCAAGCGGGACAGCGGAACAGGCCGCCCTTGCCCACTTTATTGCTCTCTTTCCCCTTGGGACACGCGCCCTTATGGACGACATAGGAAATCCTGTCGCCATCGACGATCGGCTCGATCCACGCTTCGCGGTCTTTTTTCTTCGATAAGATAAAACTCGAGGCGAGCGGCATTTCGCGGGCGCAGACTGGACTCGGACATTTTACGGTTCGCGCCCAGATCCAGGCGATTACGGTCGCCTCGCCGCCGTCGGGCAATTTGGCCTTCGGGTATAGCCAGCCAATTCGCCTAAACGCCTCTTCCTTCATCCACTTCCCGTAATAGCGAACGTCTTCGGCCAGGCCGGTCGAACCGGCCCAGGCGTCGCCGCGCAGGGATTTGCGCGCCTCGGGATTGACGGGCGGCTGGTTCGCGAATTTCGGCGGGATCTCGATCATGGCCTTGTTGATCATGACCGCGACCGGATTTAGATCATGGGCGTGGGCCTCCATGCCCAGACGCTGGGCCTCGAGGGGTATGGCGCCTCCGCCCGCGAAGGGATCGAGAAAGACCAGTTTTTCGTCGCCCATGTATTTGCGGATCTCGGCCCGCGCCTGATCCATCATTTTCTCGTTATTGGTATTTTCCCATTTGACCAGCTCGGATAGCAGATTATGCAGGCGTCGCCGCTCCGCGGCCTGATCCTCTTCGGTCGGAAACAGCTCGGGATGGGAAGCCGGATCGTCGACCAGCGAAGCCCAGAGCACTGCGCGGGCCGCGGCGAGAGGACGGCGCGCCCACCATAAATGCAGGGTCGAGGGATGACCATGCCGGATCGACTTTTCGCGGGAGCATTCGGCGTTGATCTCCTCCAGAGGCAGGGCGACCTCGATTAGCTTTTTGATTTCTGGCATGGCGTCTCGCTCCTTGGGCCCATGGGTTTTGCCGTTATTATTTAAAATATAATTTATAAACAAAACTCGCTTCGTTTTCGCGCCATACGGGCGAAACAGGGACGGACTATTGTTCCGTTCGCGCCTAATCGTCGGCGAACAGTTTTCCGGACTCCATTTTAGCGGATCTCGTCCGCGCGGCCTCTTCGCTTATTTCCCGCCATGAGGTTATCAGGGAATTATAGGCGAAGGCTTCCTCCGCCCATTTTTTGCGCTCGGCTATGTTGTAGAGGCGATAGGCGAGATCGCGGGCGCGATCGGCTTCGGCGGGAAAGGCGGCGACGAGCGGGGCGCACTTCCCAATCCCGCCTTCGTCGAGAAATTTGACCAGGAACTGGGCGAGCGCCCAGGGACAATTGCGCGCGTTTTTCGGGAGCTTGTCGGGGAGTTCGTCGCGCGTCAGGAGCCGGACATAGCCTTTCTCGGCGAGCAGGACGCCCATGTCGTCGAGCTTCGCGATAGAGGCGTTGCGGGCGCGGGCGAGAACGTCGGCATCGCCGTATTTGATCGTGTTGAAAGCCTTTTGACTGTAGAGATCGACGCAGAAACGGCTGGCTTCGTCGAGGCCGCCGTCCTGATCGGCCAGACAGGCGTCCAGCTCGGCGTTAATCGCCCGCAGGGCGTCGCGGACGCCCAAAGCCTTTCCGTCGGCTTCCAAAACTTTGACGTATTTGGAATATACGCCCATGCCCGGGCCGATAGCCGCCTGCGCCATATCGACCGGCGCGATATTCCCCTCGCGAAGCTCTCGCAAAGCCCCAGGCAAGGTCTTTTTCAGCTCCGCGAGAAAGGCGCGACGGGTAGTCGCGGGGGCGTCCTCGGGGCGCTTGCGACAGACCAAAACTATAGAGGAAGACAGGGCGTTGGCGTTGTTAGCCAGCATTCTGCCCGTCCGCTCCGTGCGCGTCGGCCAGGTTCCGACGACAATGAACCCGGCGGAGATCAGCGCGGAAAGCATGGTCTCCCAGCCCGTCGACGCCGTCTGATCCGCGCCCTCCGTTTCGCTCTGCTTAAAGGCGTAATAAATCGTCGCGGGAACGTCGTCGCGCGCCGCTTCGCGCATTCGCGAAAAGGCCTCTTTTATGCCAGCCTCGAAATATTCCTTCGTTTTCTCCCTGTCTCCCCCAAATTTATGCGACTTCGCGACCAGCTCGCCGCCTTTGGGGGTCAGCATAGTTTTAAAAATGCCTTTGAAAGCAGTCTTCAGGGAATTGCGCATCCAAATATAAAAAAAATCGGAAATATCCGCGTAGCCGATATTGTCGTAATAGGGCGGATCCGAGGAGACAACGGCGTTTTTTAGCTCATGGGCTTCCCTGGCGTCGCGTTTTTCTACTCGCCCGGGAACGGAGCCAAAAAAAGAATTAATATTTCTGACAATATAATCGAGCATATTATCGAAACAGCCGGACGTCCCGCCAAAGACGTTCGCCTCGGCGTGATTCCAGACCATGGGCAGCGCCTGGCGACTGAAGGTCTGCGCGATAAAGCCGTCCGCCCAGATATTAAAAGCGGAGGCGTAATTGGCTTGTCTATCGACCGCGAAGGCTAGATAGACGCCGATCGCCTCGCCATAGGCTCTGGCGCCGCGTCCGCCGGAGGCAAGGCTTAAGCCGTCGTCGGGCATTCCGGCAGCCGCGGCGTCCGCCTCGGCCTTCTTCATCGCTTCGGGAACCAGATCGCTAAGGGTAGTCAGGGCGGTTAGCTGCCGACGCGAGAAAAGCTGTCGCCAATGATCCACGCCGTAGCCGCGACCGCTGATCAGATCGGCGCAGTCCGTATTCATTTCCTCGTCCGGCTCCCATTCGGGAGTCGCGGATTCGGCGATTAGCCTGTCCTCTTCGCGGGGCGAAAGGAAGACGCGGCCATTGTCGCCCTCGGCGATAATCGCCATCAGAGCGTCGCCGCTTCTACCGCCCGCGAACTCCCCGCGGATGTAGTTTTTCTCAAGCGTCGCGCCGCAACAGGAACAGCGGAAACTCGCGCCCCGCCCTTTCTTGTTTGTAACCCTGGCCGACGGGCAGACGCCTTCGCGGACGACATAGGCGACTTGATCTCCGTCGGCGACCGGTTCGATCCAGGCCTCGGAGCCTTTCTTTCTGGAGAGGACGAAAGAGGAAGAGAGAGGCGTTTCGCGACCGCAGACGGGATTGGGACATTTAACGGTTCTCGCCCAGATCCAGGCGCTTACGGTCGCGCTTCGACCGTCGGGCAATTTCGCCTTCGGATATAAATGGCCGATTTTTTTACAGGCTTCCTCTTTAAGCCATTGACCGTACCAGCGCACGTCGGAGGCGAGTCCGGTCGAATCTGGCCAGGAAGCGCCGAGGGCGGAGTTTCGCGCTTCGGGATTGACGGGAGGCAGATTCGCGAAGAGCGGGGGGATCTCGATCATGGCCTTGTTGATCATTACGGCGACCGGATTGAGGTCATGGGCATGGGCTTCCATACCCAGACGTCGCGCCTCGAGAGGAAGAGAGCCGCCGCCGGCGAAAGGATCGAGAAAAACGAGCGTCTCCTCTCCCATGTATTTGCGGATCTCCGCGCGGGCCTGATCCAGCAGGTCTTTATTGCTGTTATTTTCCCACTTGACGAGCTCGGCGAGCAGATTATGCAAGCGGGCGCGCTCGGCGGCTTGAGCCTCCTCGGTCGGGAATAATTCGGGATGGGAAGAGGGATCGTCGACTAGCGAAGCCCAGAGAAAGGCGCGGGCCGCGGCCAGGGGCTTGCGCGACCACCAGATATGCAGGGTCGAGGGATGCCCATGCCTGATCGATTTTTCGCGTGCGCACTCCATGTTGATCGCCTCCATGGGCAGAGAGACCTCGATGAGCTTCCGGATCGCGGCCATATGACTAAAGCTCCCTCGTCAAAACTGTTTCGGCGCAATCGCGCAATCTTTTTATGTCGCGTCCGGAGATGTCTTCGCTGAAATCCGGAGGATTCTGGAACGGATTTTTCAGGTAAACGACCGAGGCGCTCTCGCCGTCGACCTCGACCAGGGCGAGATAAAATTGCTCGGGGCTGTTTAAAGCGCGGAGGATCTCGTTGCGCGTTACCATCACTTTCTTCGCGCCGCGAGCGCGGCCCTTGACCTCGATAAAGCGAAGGCTCGGCCCGGAGGCGGAGCGAAGATTATCGGGAATACGCGACTCGATATCGTAACCAGGCTTGGCCGCGCTCACGTCGCGGGGCTCGAAGCCAAGCTCGCGCTCGATTTTCATCACCGCGGCCATCGCCGCGTCTTCGACTTTCTTGCGGCTCTCGACGTCGACGGCCAGATCGGCGGATGTTTCCCAGGGCATGAGCTTATTTAGCAAGCCCCTCGGGATCACGAGACATCCTCCGCTTACGACAGGAGGCGACGGGATNATCCNCCGNTCGNCCGCCAGCTCGGCCAACCGNNGATNTAATCGNGNCTCCAGGGTCTCCGCCCTTTTCTGGGCNTGACTNGAATTTTGNGACGCGTTGCGTTTGCCGGCGTTTTCCTGTTTTTTCAATTCTTCGGCGCGACGATCCCAATATTGAATCTGCTCGGTCAGACGCTTGCGCGACTCCTTTTCGATCTTCTCGATGAGGGCGAGTTTGGGCGTTCGCGTTTCCTCAAGATGGCGCGGGGTCAACTCGGCTATGGCGTATTCTACGGCGCGCTTTTCGAGGTCGCCCTTTAGCCAGTCCAGTTTGGCGACGTATTTCAGGATAATATCGAGCTCTTCGGCGCTCGCCGGACGATAATCTAGGTAGGGAGCGAGGCCGGCGTTGACGGAGTTTCCGTCCTCGGTCATCTCGAGAAACTGAATTTGACGGGAAATTTCGCAGTTTCGGCCATTTGGCAAGATCGTCCCGTCCTGAATAACCGACTCCATATAAAAGAGCAGCCGNGGCTTTTCGCCCTGATCCTCCTCGTCGATCAGGATTGCGCCGCGTTTTAGGGCGTCGCCCTCCCGCTCGCGCGTCATGGCGAGGACAGCCTCGAGCAGAGGATGCCCGGGGCAGACAAGCTCGACGGAATTGTCGTCGGCCAGACGCTCTTTCTCGAAGCAGACGCGATGATAGCGGTTAAGAACCGGATCCCGAACGCCGAGCAGACTCGCGCGACCGCGCAGGAGCGCGGGGACATAAGTTATCTCGAAGCGTCCCTCCTCGCGGGCGACGATCTTGCCGCCGAGTTTTTTGAAGGCTTCCTTGAAAAAAGCTTCGATGAAGTGCGGCTGGAGACGTCGCGCTTCCATGCGCTCCATTTGCTCGCGCATTTTCGCGACTTTGCCACTGGTCATAATATCGGCGACGAGAGCGTGTTCGCGCATAAGCTCCTCTAAAGCCTCGCGATCGAGCGCCTTGTCCACTTGTCGCAATATTTTGGAATTTTCTTTCCTGTCTTTGCCGCGAATGGCCTCGATGAGCAATTCGCGCAAGGGTCGGTTCTCAAAGCTAACCTTTCCGAGTATATCGAAGACCTTGCCGCCGAGCGCGGCTTTTTCGACCCGCAATTTGTTAAAAAGCCGCTCGAATACCGCGCCCTCGCGGGTTTCGGCGGCGACGAGATTCCAGAGGAAGCAAGTTTTCTCCTGCCCTATGCGATGCACGCGCCCAAATCTCTGCTCGAGGCGATTGGGATTCCAGGGCAGGTCGTAATTGATCATGAGATGAGCGCGTTGCAGGTTGAGACCTTCGCCGGCCGCGTCCGTGGCGACCAGGACGCGCGCGCCCTTGTCCTGTTTGAAAAGCGCCTCGGCCTCGCGGCGAGCGTCGCGGCTCATGCCGCCGTAGATAGAAATAACGGCCGATTCGTCGCCCAGGAGGGAGCGGATCTTGTCGACCAGATAGCGCAGGGTGTCGCGATGCTCCGTGAAGACGATCAGTTTCTCGCGCTCGCCGGATTCGTCGAACATATGATTTTGAGTCTGCAACAAGTCCGCGAGTTCTTCCCATTTGCGATCGCGACCGCTGGCCCGCAATTCTTCGGCCATCTTTTCCAGTTTCTCGAGGGTCTCGATTTCCGCTTCCAGCTCCCTTACGGTGGACGAAGCGCTGGCGCGATCGGCGATAGTCTCTTCTAGGGCCTCCATCTCGTCGGAGGACAGATCGTCCTCGTCGAAATCGTCCGGCGGGGCGAGATCGTCGTCTGTCTCGGCGCGCCCCAGCCTTTCTGCTTCGAGCCTCTTGAGCAAACGCTCGCGGCGTCGCTTCAGGGACTGATAAATGGCCTCCGGCGAAGAGGCCAGACGGCGTTGAAGGACGGTCAGCGCGAAGCCGACCGTAGTTTTGCGTTTTTTTGCGAGATTGTCGGCGCGATTAAATTCCGACTGGACATAGGCGGTTACGGCCTCGTAAAGCCGCGCTTCCAGAGGCGAAAGGGTATAATTGATCGTTAGCGCCTCGCGATCGGGGAAAAGCGGGGTTCCGTCAAATTTGAGCAAGTCCTCCTTCACCAGGCGGCGCATGATGTCGGAAGGATCGATGGGGCGGGCGCCGGTCTTGGCGACTCCGCCGAAGCGGGCTTCATCGATCAGGGAGAGAAAATACTGGAAATCCTCTTCCTTGCCATTATGGGGCGTGGCTGTCAGCAAGAGGAAATGTCGACAGAGGCCGGAAAGCGCCTGCCCAAGCAGGAAGCGTCTGGTCGGATACGCTTCCCCGCCGAAAACGTGGGCGGACATTTTATGGGCTTCGTCGCAGACGATCAGATCCCACTCGGCGGCGGCTTTGAGTTTTTCGAGCAGGGTCTCGTCGCGGGCGAGCATATCGAGGCGTGCGATGGCTAAATTTTTCTCCTCGAAGACGTTTCCAGTCGCCGAAGACAGGACGCTCTCTCGAGTAATAAGCTCGAAGTTCAAGCGAAATTTACGAAATAACTCGTCCTGCCATTGATCCGCGAGTCCGCCCGGGCAGACGATGAGGCAACGCGAAAGCTCGCCGCGAGCTTTCAGCTCCTTGATAAACAGGCCGGTCATGATCGTCTTGCCCGCGCCAGGGTCGTCGGCCAGAATATAGCGCAGGGGCAGACGGGGGAGCATCTCCTGATAGACAGCCGAGATCTGGTGCGGCAGGGGCTGGACTTCGGAGATATGGACGGCCAGATAGGGATCGAAGAGATGGGCGTAATGAATGCGCCAGGCTTCGGAGACCAGACGCAGGGAGGCGCCGTCGGCGTCGAAGGTCCAGGGCAGGGAATTGGCGGCGAGGGAGAGGGAGTCTTCGGCGTCCCTGTAAAACACCCCGTTTTTGGGATCGCCCCTGGAATCAGTCCAGAAAAGATGAATGGCCGAATCGCCGTACCAGTCGACGGCGACGACGGTCGAGGCGCCGAGGGGATCAAGGCCGTTTACTACGACTCCCTTGACGAGTTCCTCAAGTTTCACGGCAAGCTCCTCCCGCGCCTTCGTCCCTGTCATCAATAAAAATTGGCGTCAGTCGGGGACGTATCCGGCTAAAGTGAAAAGTTAATTTTATCAAAATCGCCGTTTTTTGGCAAACCCAATCGACGGGCGGCGAGAAATAATAGAGGGGCTAATTTCCAGAATCCGGAAATGTCGACGGCTATAAGACGGCAAAATGAAAATCGCGAATCGATCGCGGCTGGAGAAGATCATGGAGAGCGAAAAGGAATTAACGATCGTCGCCTTTGGCGGTTTAGGCGGAAATTTTATAGAGCGTATCAATCAATCGCGTCCCGAGAAGACGGCGCTCGTTCTGGTCGGCGCCGAGGACGGCGCGAAGACGGAGGCATGGGAC
>JAAUYY010000002.1 GCA_014804865.1 Desulfovibrio sp. | reverse complement strand
CCCAGGCGAGTTGCTTATCTTGTTGCACGCTGTCCGCGACTTCTCCCAGCTCGCGCAGACGGACGGGAGCGCCGTCGCGATAGGCGACTATAATGTCCTCGAACGCCTTCGCATTAAACAGTTGGCCGGACGACTTTATCGCGCTCGCCTGTCTGGGGCCCTCCAGGGAGCCGGTGGGGAGCATCGAATTAGCGGCGGCGACCGCGTCCGCGACCTCGTCGATCCCCAGACCGCGCGTGGCCAGAGCGTCCGGATCCAGTTGAACGCGCACCGCGTATTTCTTTTGACCGTACACGACGACCTGCGCCACGCCGGAGATCATGGACAATCTTTGACCGATAAGCGTGTCCGCGTATTCGTTCAATTCCCAAAGGGGGAGCGTCGGCGAATAGACGCGCAGATACATGATTGGCCAATCGGCGGGATTTACCTTCCTGAAGCTTGGCGGCGTCGTCATGCTGGTCGGCAAACGTCTCTGCGCTAGCCCGATGGCCGACTGCACGTCCAGAGCCGCCGCGTCTATGTCCCGATCCAGATCGAACTGAATATTGATCCTCGTCCGCCCCGTCGAATTAATTGACGAAATGGAATCGATGCCCGCTATGGTGAAAAATTCCTTTTCGAGGGGAGTCGCGACGGAGGCTGCCATGGTCTCCGGATCGGCGCCGGAAAGATCGGCGAGCACGGAAATAGTGGGAAAGTCGACGTTGGGCAGTTGATTTACGGGCAAATCAAGATAACCGGCGACGCCAAAGAACAACATACCAGCCATGAGCAACACGGTCGCTACGGGGCGGCGAATAAATATCGCGGCGATATTTGTCTTGCGCGGAGAGTCGTCCATACGGGCAATATTAGTTAGAGCGAGCGTTATATCAGAAAATAAGGATCCCGATCGTCATGACTCCGAGACAGATCGAGCAGACCAGAGCCGCGGCGACGACCGAAGAGAGTTCCATAAGGCGGCAAAGCGCGAGGAGCNGNATTCTATTCCATCCGTCGACGCGAGTCGGGCCGAGCCAGGGCTTTCGGACAAGCTTTCCGAAATATACAGAAGATCCGGCCATACGTCTATCGCAGAGCCAGGCGCAAGCCGCCATCGACCAGCCGGAATTTGGACTAGGCATTCCTCTCGCGTCCCTCGCGACTATTTNCCATCCGGGCCANGTTCCGCGCCAGCGNCGAAAACGCGGGAAAATCGNGGCTATTTTGTCGCANAGGAACAGGGAGAANGCGCCCAACCGGGCCGGAAACCAGGCNAGAAGATCGTCGCCTTTGGCGCCCGCCCATCCAAGATACTTCCAGCGAGGGGTCAAATAGCCCCATTGGGAATCGAAGCAGGAGACAGTTTTATATATCCATAGTCCGACTGGACCGGCGACGGTTAACCAGAAGAACGGCGCGACAAAAGCGTCCGTGAAGTTTTCGGACAGAGTGTCNGCGAGCGTTTTTCTCAGGGTCGCGCGATCCATATCGCCTGTTTCTCGGCTNACNAGCCAGGATACGGCGACTCTGGCCTCGACCAATGGAGAGGTTTCCGTTCGCGCTATGACGTCGCGCCCAGTCTCGACCAGACAACCCATGGCGAGGCCGGCCCATGCGAAATAAAGGGCGAAGAAGAATCCAGCCGCGGGGAGGGAGCTTAAAGCCCAGGCAATGGCGCCGACCAGGAGGGAACAAAGGACGACGGCGACAAAACCCGCGAGTCGCCCGAGAATAGCGCGCCTTTCAGGATCATTTGAANATTCGGCGAAGCGTCGGCATGGCTTNTCTAGCCAGTCGATCAAGGAGCCTACGCCGCGAATGGGATGCNGCCAGGGGAGAGNGGGATCTCCAAACATTAGATCGAGGACTAGCGCCAGCGGAGCGACGANCTGACAATCCCAGAAAGACCAGGGGAAGAGTATCAATAATTTTCCATGAGGCCGCTGGAGACAAGCGCGGCGTAGAGGAATATTCCGGCGGCGGTCGAGAGATTCAAACTGCGGACTCCNCCNTTCGCGAAGNCGAGAGTTGGGAGTCGCGCGTTCCAGGGAGAAAGCGCGCGCAGATCATCGGGAAGTCCCCTAGATTCCGGCCCAAAGACNANNTAATCGTCTTTATGAAAAGAGAAGTCGGGCAAGCGGATNGAACCCTTTGTGGTCGCCATGACGAGACGGGCGCCNGAAGGCAGCTTCTCCGCGAACGCGCGCCAATCTGGCCAGACAATAACGCGCGTATGTGGCCAGTAATCGCAACCGGCNCNCTTCAGATATCGATCCTCAAGGCTAAATCCAAGTTTCCCGACAAGATTCAACGTTACGCCGTACGCCGCGCAAAGGCGGGCTATGTTGCCNGTATTGGGCGGGATTTCCGGTTCGTAGAGGACGATCTCCATCAGTCGGCGATCCGCCCGAGGATGCCGGGGCGAGCTTGGCAGACTACTCGCAGATCTCGCGANCCNCGACCGCGATCGTCCAGCGTGGCGAAAAGATCGGCTTCGACCACTTCGGCGCGTCCGTCATCCATGCCCTCTTCGCGCAATTTCTCACGCAAAAGGTCGCGACCAATATTTTTCAACTGGTCTAGGGTCAGGGAGGCTGGAATTTCCGCTCGATAGTTTAGCGTCGGGGCGTATAACTCGCCTTTTCCTGTATCGGCGTAAACTTCCAGCGACGCTGTTGGAACTGCCAGAGCCGCGCCTATGGCGTTGGCTACTTCGTAACGCGAAGGTATTTCTATGGGCATCCCCAGGGCTTGACTTAACCGTCGCCTGACGCAGGAGGCGGGGCCGCCCACAAGACAGGCGACGATCGGTCGAGCGTCTTTTCTCGCCTTGAGATCCGCCAGAGTGTGGATAGGGCCGGAGTTGACAGTTTCGACCAGATCGTAAACAGCCTTGACTATTTTGTTTAATCCGTCTTCGACAGCGAGCGCGGCTATTTCTTGAAGTCGCGTCTTATCGAAACCGTTTTCCTCGGCGAAATTGGCTACGCCTTCGCGGCTTTTTCCCGCGTCTCCGAGGATTGGGGCCGATCCGTCTTCATTCAATACGTTGAGCGCGTCCAGAAGCGTCGGCTTCGCGCCGCCGAAGGCCATCGCCGAGCCTATGCGCAAGGGGCCGGCGCATATCTTTTTTTTGCCCGAAGAGTCGGTTTGACAGGTTAGGGACGAATCGCCTCCGACGCCGATTGAGGCGGCGGCCAGAGAGCGGACAAGAGTGCGTCTGCCCTTGATTGTCATGCCATGTCGATCGAGCACAGGCGAGCCGTCCAGGAAAAGGGCGATATCTGTGGTCGTTCCTCCCATGTCCAGGAGCAAGGCGCATTTTTGTTCCGATCCGCTCCAAAGCGCCTGCGCGCCCATCACGCTGGCCGCGGGCCCGGAAAGAATTGATTGGGCGGCTTCGCGTCGAGAGAGAGGGAAAGGAATCGCGCCGCCGTCGGCCTTAAGCAAACGGTATTGGCCAGATATGCCCTGGGCTTTCAGCGCCGCTTCGCAAGCGTCCAGGAAGGAGGAGTGCAGTCTTTGCACGGCCGCGTTGTAATAAGCGGTGGCGATGCGGCGAGGAAAATTGAGTTTGCCGGACAACCTATGGCCGAGGGTCGCGGGCAGCCCGGACGCGCGAGCGGCGACCTCGCCCATTTTATTCTCGTGGGCGGGATTGCGCGGCGAAAACTTGCCTACGCAGGCGACGGCGGCCGCTCCCTTTTCGGGCCATGCGCGGGCTTCCCGCTCCAATTCGTCCAGAAAAAGGCGCCCGGTTTCCGAGCCTCGATGATCGAGACCGCCGGGAACTACGCAGACGAGATCTCCGATGGCGAAATGGGACGGATCAAGGCCGGAGCCCGCGGATAGAGCGAGACCAACCTTGTCGGCGCGATCTTGAACAAGAGCGTTGACGGCGAGAGTCGAGCCTATTGAAACGCGCTCGGTTTTTTTTAGAAGCGAAGGATCGTCCATGTCTTGACGCAGGGAAGACGCGACTTCCGCGATGGAAGACACGAGATTGTCATGATTCGTCTCCGTCTTGTAGGAGGCGAGGACGCGGGCCTTTCCTTCGCGGGGATCCGCTTCGATTAGGGCCGCGTCGGTATGCGTGCCGCCGCAATCGATACCCAATACGATCTTTTTCATTTTTTTCTATCCGACCTTTACCTGATTGAGGACGCTCAATTTTGTCAGCATTTCTTCGAGCGCGGTTTTGAGTCTTCTTTCAATTTCGTTGGCCATTTTATTCCGCGTTTCTTTCAGGGAGTTTCGAAAACCCTCTTCCAGATAATATCTGTTTTTTTCGGCGATTTTCCGCCGGGTTTTTTCGGTCAGGAAAAATTTGGGCAGTTTTCTTCTCTCCAGAAAAGACGGAGCGGTTTTGGAGAGGGCCCATGTCGCGGCGAAAGCCAGGGAGCCTCCGACAATCGTCGAGAGGGCTTCGCCGGAAGCGATAATGGCGCCACCCGCCGCGGTAGCGGCGAGCGCGGGCAGTATTTTTGTAATGGCTAGTCGCGTTATGTTAAGAGCGTCCAGACGCGATATTTTGACTCCGACATTCTCGGAAAAATCCATGCCGATAGCTTCGGCGGGAAAACGGAAATTGGGCACGAGAAGCACGCCGTTGTCGCGGAGCCATTTGTTTAGGGCGAAATCCAGCTCCTCGCGGATCTTTTCGCGAAGCCGACGCCCGATTTCCTCGGCGATTAGCGGCAATTTTTCGTCATTTTTTATGTTTTCAGCGCAACGGGTTTCAATTTCCTCGATGGACATACTTTCGCTCGCGGCGGCCTCGAGCGTCGGCATGACATCGGCGTCGACAATGCGATCGGCGCAGAGTCTGACTATCTCGTCGGTCTGCTTGTCCACGATTTCCAGCGCCATGGCCACTACTTTGCGCGAAAAAGAGGGCAACTTTTCGTCGATAAGCCGTTTTGTTCTTTCGCGCGATTCCAGAAGGATCGGATAGAGCGCTAGTCCGTAGGCGATGTCTTCGAAACCTCGGGCGCTTGGAAGGCAGACAGCGTTTGGGAAGAGTTCGGACACAGTCTCGCGCGCGAAAAACCAGCGACTGCTTCCTCCTGTCAAGATGGCCTTGCGCACGGCGTTGCGCGGCGAAATATTTTCAAGGATAGATTTAAGCCAGGAGACAAGGCCCACTCGTCTGCCTTCAAGGGCGTCGCGGGCGTTCGCGCTCATTCCGCCTCTGTCCTTGTATTGAGCGAGTATTTCAAGCGCCTGGCTCGAAGCGCGATAATTTTCGGCCGATTTGATAAAATCGTTTCGCGAGAAATCGCGGATGTAGCTNTCATGCCTTTTGCCCGCGCGATCGTACCATAAGGCGTGAAGCGTAAGCCCCTCGTCGGATTTCGCGTCGGTTGCGTAATAATGATCGGAGAAATTTTCTTTTTGGCGTTTGCATTCAATCCAGTGGACAAACCATTCGTATGGACTATCGGAAACGCCGCGGGCGAATTCCGGATCCTTTTCCTGGAATATCTGGAAAAACAGGTCGTCGAATAGTCGGCCTCCGTATAGCAAGTCGCCGCCATTCTGGAGAATTTCCGTATTTTCAAGGGTCGTATAGTCGCAAGTCCCTCCGCCGAAATCGAGGATGAGGCATTTCTGGGAAAGATCGTCGATCTCGATTATTCCGGACTGCAGGCATGATACGAGCGCGGCGTCGGATTCGCGGGCGAAACTGGCCGACGGCCAGCCCGCGGCCTGAAAACAGGAGCTTAAATTGACCTTGTAGTCCTCGCGGGAGAGCGAAGGCATCCCGACATAGAGGGCGAGATCCCCCGATAGAGTTCCCTCCGGCAGACTTTTTCGCAACAGAGTCAGAAAATCTGTCATGGCGCGCATGGCTCGCGCGTCGCCGCCGGCGATCTCGGGCTTGAACTGACTCGCGAGTCTGCGTCTCGGTCTGGCTTCTAGATTCGCGTAAAACTCGCTTTCCGCGAGATTGCCGATCAGGAAAGGTTTGTCGTCTTCGTACATGACGACGGTCGCGACGCTCCCCGTATCGTCTGAAATTTTTGGAATAACAAGCGGTTTCGGGGATTCCCGCTTCGTATCGACGCCGGATTCGGAAAGGCGCGAGGCGTATAGATAGGTATTGGATGTGCCGAGGTCTATGCCAATTATTTTCATGGGCTTTACAGCGGCGCGAACGTCCGCGATTTTTGCGTCAGTACGCGCGTTGGGCGCATCCTTTGACAATGTTTCCATGCCAGTTTTCAACCGGTCTTAAAACGCGAGCCTTGTCTCCGTCATTGATCAGGCCCACAGTATCGTACAAGGCTTCGTGTTCCCGCGAGTTCCAGATTATGTAATCGTCCTCGGAGCTTTCGATGCCCGCTTGAGAAAGTTTTTGATTGAGATAAGTTCGTTGATCCTCGTTAAGGGAATCGCGAACCTCGATGAGAGAGGCGATGACATCCCTCTGTTTCTTAAGGAGCGCGTCTTTCCTGGCGGACTCGTTNTCTTCCTTTAGNATNCTTATTTTCGCGTCCCTGGCGTCTATTTGATTCAGAACGAAGACAATAAGGCGCATATCTTCCAGAATCAGACTCTCGAGCGTCTCGCGGAAAACGGGAATGTCGATGCCGGAGGATTTTTTGGAAAAAAAGACGACGATGAAAAAAGCCCCGGTCATAAGCCAGATTCCCTTGAAAAAGGGNATTTTTCCCGGAAAGATCAGCGCGCGCCAGGATAAGGGATTGGCTAGACGGACAAGCCCGCCGGCGGCCATCCCCGCGAAGCGGATCAAGCCCCCCATACCGAGGCAAGTCAGGAAAATTCGTCGCGCGCGAGGATTCGCGGTCAAGTATTCCGATCCCCATACGGTCAGGAAGATCGTCGCGGCTCGAAGAATATCGCCGCCCAGAGAAAAGAACGAAAGAACGCCGGAAAGAAGTCCTCCAAGAATCCAGCCTATAANCACTGCGACGGCGAGAGACAGAAAAGAAGTCCTGGTTTGAAAAAGGTTTTTTAGATCGGGAGCAGGGAGGGCCTGGGCCAGGGCATAGAGCAATTCGGGCTCGTCTTTAATGGACGACAGGGAATCGGTCGTTCTATANGACGCCGCGTCGCGAACCAGCGTATGCTTTAGATCGACGAGTTCCTTTTTTATGGCTTCGACATTGTCCGAATGTCCGGCGACGAACTCGCAGGTCTTTTGGGCGAGATCGGAAGCGATGGATTCCAGGGAGCGTTCGGCCATATTCTTTCCGCGANTGGCTTGGGAAACAAGAGTTGTTAGCGAATTCGCCGCGGGTCGCTCGTCGCGGCTCGTCGCGATTCGCAAATTTTCATTTTAAATAAAAAATCCGGCAAAGGTNTGCATAAAAAAATAGGCGCCGCTTCCAATCGGAAGAGCGCCCATGGAGTCTTTTATATAATCGCGGTCAGGCGTNATGCAGTTGGCCGCGGCGAATGTTTTTCAGAATATCGGTGAGGACGCCGGATTCACGCACCATATCTTCCGTAAGGGCGGCGGAGTCGCTCATGACTCGAGCTATTTCCGCGCTTAAGTGATTCACTTCCGTTATGCTCCTGTTTATTTCTTCGGAGGCAGCCGATTGTTCCGTCGCCGCCGCGGCGATGGCCGANACTCTCATGCTGGAGTCCGCGGCCAGATTGGAAATATGCTCGAGGGCGCGNCCGGACTCCTCGCCCACATGACTTGTGGCTTCGATAGCCCGCACGGCGTTGTCCATGGTCGATGTGCTTTTGTAGGTGCCCTGCTGAATGGCTTCGATCGCAGATTCGACGTCTCGCGTCGCGCTCATGGTTTTTTCGGCCAGTTTGCGCACTTCGTCGGCGACAACGGCGAAACCGCGTCCGGCCTCTCCGGCTCTCGCGGCCTCGATAGCGGCGTTAAGAGCCAGCAGATTTGTCTGATCCGCGATATCCCGAATCAGGGTAAGCACGGTTCCTATTTCCCGCGCCTGGTTATCAAGTCCGGCCATATCGTTTTTNAGATTGATCGAAAGTTCGCGGAGGGAGCGTAGGCTTTCGGTAGTGCGCAGGACAAGCGCGTTGCCTTCTTGCGCCTGCGCCTGCACGGAGTGGGCGGCGTCGGCGGCGGCTTCCGCGTTGCTGGCCACCTCGAGAACGGTCGAGTTCATCTCGTTCATGGCTGTGGCCGCTTCCTGGAGTCGCGCGGCCGCTTCTTCCGCTTGAGCGCGAACATTGTCGATGACCTTGTTTAAAGATCCCGAACCGTTATCGATTGCCGCGACGACGCCTTCCAGTTGNCCGACCATTTCAACGCGGGTTTGAGCCGCGGCCTTCTTGCTGTTTTCCTCCAGAGCTATCTTTTCGGTTATGTCTTCGCCGACCTCGAGATGGCCGACATTGTTTCCGTCGGCGTCGCGCANATAAGCGAGGATAATTTTCATGGTTTTGCCGTTTGGCATCTTGTTTATGACCTGATTGTTTCCCTTGCGGAGTTGCTCGATGCCGCATTGGGGCGTGTTGCAGATATTGCCTTTTTTCGCCGAGCAATGGACTCCCTGAACCTGCGAAATATCCGTTTTGTTCATGGATTTAAGNGAGGCCGCGTTGCAGAATGTCCAATTCATATTCAGATCCGTAACGGCGATGGCCCANGGCAGACCGTCGAGAATGCTTTTGTACCAGTATTCGCGATCGTTGGCGGCCTTGTTCATCCCGTAAACGGCCTGCGCGAGAGGAATAAAAGCTCCGCATTGACCAATATGAAGCTTGGGTTTTCCTCCTTTGGCCGCTTCGGACGCGAACTCAAGAATCTTTCCCAGCGGCGCCAGCCTGTTGGCTACGACAAGGCACGCGGCGACGGCGCAGAGAACCGCTACTCCAATACCNGGCAAGGCGGCCGCGAAAACGGATTTTCCCGGTTGCAATCCGACGCTGACAAGGCAAGCGACGCAAGCTATGGCAAGCAGGATTACAAAAACGATTGAAAGGATGGCCACGACAGGGTTGCGCATGAAGCACCTCGCGAATTTAACAGCGGCTAATATCGGCGACGCTTTGTTGGAAGCCTATTCCGCGAGCGATAAGCTCGCGATTTTAATTCAGTTTTTAATCGCAGCGGCGTTACTGGAGCGCGACCGGCTAGCGACTCTCAAGCGTAGTTGAACTGGACATAAGGCGATTGTCAAGTTACGCTAACGGCTTATGAGATTTTGGAAAATTTGTCTCGCTCTGATCGTCTCTGGCGCCATTATTTGTTGCGCGTTCTTGTATTCCGGCGTTTTAGAAGAGCGTAAACCATCAGAAACCAATTCCGCGAGCGAGTCAAACGCGACCGCGGAAAAGACAGAAGATAATCGCCCGCTGTCCAGCGTTTTGAACGCGACCCATTTTTGCCTGAATCCTCCGACCTACGAGCCTGATACTAAAGACAATTCGGCAGATTCCAGCGTCGCTTTAGAGCGAGGCTCGGAGATTATGGAAATCGCGCTAAAAGCCATTGAAAAATTACGCGACAGGGAGCCGGAGGAGCCTGGAGTAACGCGGGGCGAGCTGGAAAAGGGCGACACAATATCCGAAATTCTCGACAAGGTCGCGGCGGCCAATTCGCGCCATTATTTAAAAGAGGCGGACAAACTGCTCCCCCTTCGCAGGTTCCGCGCCGGTCGACCCTATTCGCTGGTTACAGATCCCGAAACAGGGTTGCTCAAGAGATTTGAATACGAAATTAATGATTCAAAGCGTCTTGTGGTCGAGGGAACGGAAAACCCTAGAGGCAGACTGGAAGACATTGAGTACGAGTGGCGCCTGGACTCTGTCGATGGCTACATTAATGGCAGCCTGTTTCAGGCNGTCGCCGACGCTGGCGAGAGTCCGAACCTGGCCGTAAAGCTGGTCAAGCTTTTCGGATCCGAGATCAATTTCGCCAAGCATATACAGGATGGCGACAGTTTTTCAGTCCTTATTGAAAAACGTTATCGCGGCGGCGAATATAAAGGCTATGGCCGCATACTCGCGGCGTCTTTTACCAATCGGGACAAGCGATTCGAGGCTTTTCTTTTTTACGACGCGGATGGGCGACCGCAATATTATAACCGCAAGGGAGAAAATATACATAAAACCTTCTTGCAGTCGCCTTTGTCCGTAACGCGCGTCACCTCCCGCTTCGCGCAGAAGCGAATGCATCCAATTCTGGGATACGCGAGGGCTCATTTGGGGGTGGATTACGGAGCCCCGCTCGGAACGCCGGTAAAATCCGTCGGGGCCGGAAAGGTAGTCAGTCGAGGATGGGCTGGAGGATACGGGAATCAGGTCGTGATTCGCCATGGGAATGGCATGGAATCGCTATATAACCATTTATCCGGTTTTAGCCGCGGTTTGAGCGTCGGTCAGAAAGTGACGCAGGGACAGGTCATCGGCTTCGTAGGAAGCACAGGACTCTCCACCGGACCGCATCTTGATTTTCGCTTGCGTATAAACGACGTTTTTCTCGATCCCGCCAAAGCGATAAACCCCAGAGCGGAGCCGGTTC
>JAAUYY010000001.1 GCA_014804865.1 Desulfovibrio sp. | reverse complement strand
AGCCATTAGGCAACTTTGTGGCGCTCTGGATGAAAAGCAGATCAAAAAGGCTGTTAGATCCGCCAGATCCCGCTCTCTCAAAGCTGGCAAGACGCTTGGCGCAAAAATGGCGAGGGAAGAATATACGGCGAGATCATCTGCAATCAAAAAACGTTTTAAAGCCGCCACTTACAATGATGGGGCGGATGCAGGATTGCGCTTCAGCGGTTTCCCCGGTCTAAATCTTGTCCATTTTCTAGCGCGGCCTGATAAGCCCGATGCTCCGCGACCAAAACGTGGCGTAAGCGTCAAGGTGAAAAGGTCAGGCAAGCGTTATGTGCCAACTGGCAAACAGGATAATAGCTCCAAGCCTTTTGTCGCAAAAATCAAAAAAGCTGGATCAGAATTAGGGATTTTTGTGCGATATGGCAAAGGAAAACGCAGACATATGCTTTATGGCCCTAGTCCAATTCAGGCTCTGCAATCACCGGAACGTCAGGAAAAAATACGGGAGAGGATAGAAGAAATATTTGAAAAACGGCTCACGCATGAACTTGATGTCCGTTTGCAAGGAATAGTGAGTTAAAAATATGTGCGCTCAACCTGCAACTTCACGCCTGTTATTGGAATCGCTGGCTCACTTTATCAAGGAAGAAGTGAGAGATTATCCATTCCCCTCTCCGCAAGGGTCTGAAAGAGATTGTCAGGTTTTTCTGCATGGACTTCCAGATGAGCAGGAAACTGAAACATATCCTTTTGTGATTGTGCGCTGGCTGGAAGGAGAAATTGCGAGCGAGGAAGATGCCAAAACTGTTGTTAAGGATACCGTTATTTTGGCTCTTGGCATTCATAATCCGCATTCACAGGACGAAGCTGGAACGTTGCTTGCCGAATTGATGGATTGTCTGCGCCGCGCACTCTGGAAAAAACGCATTATTGCCAATCGTTTTGAACTGGTTGAACCGCTGCGCTCCCAGATAATTGAGCAGCAGCGCCAGCAGCATCGCTTCCATCTTGCCACCATTGAAACTGTCTGGAATTACACCTGGCCTCCAAAGGCTCTGGAAGAGGCAGGCCAAAGCCAGCTGCGGGCGGGCAATATGAGCGTGGATTCATATTCGGAATCTGAACTTGCCCTTGCGAAGGGGCAATCAAAAATCTGGGGGAATAATGAACGATAAAAAGTTGATGTATCTTGGCCCGGCCCGGCCTTTTGACCTGCCCATCAATACCAGGGCCGTGCTGGCTGGAACGCCGGAACAGACCATTCCGGGCATTGCGCAAAAATTTGAGCAATACCCCTCTTTCCGCAGGCTCTTTGTGCCTATTTCCGAAATCCCGAAAGCAAAGGCGCAGCTTGCCCTGGAAGGCTCCAGTCTTTTTACCATTTATAAAAATATCAAGGCCGCCAGTGACGCATGGCGCAAGGAGCGGGAGGTNAAGAATGGCTAAAACNACNGGNTACAGNCATGGCGTCTATACAAGCGAAGTTCCTACNAGTCTGCTNCCNGCTCGCGCGGTNGACAGCGCNGTTGTCTTTGCGGTTGGCACGGCTGCAGTCCANAAGCTGNCTNCNGATGTTGAAGCTCCTGTCAACAAGCCNATGCTCTTTTATTCCTATGANGAATTTGTCATGGCAATGGGCTGGGATNCCGANCATTTTGGCGACTATTCCCTGCAGGAACTGGTTTATTCCCATTTCGCCCTTTATCGGGGCGCTCCGCTCATTGNCGTAAATGTTTTTGATCCGCAAAAACACGCCTCCGAAGTTTCGGANGAAAAAATNACCTTTTCCACAGCCCTTCTGGATATGGATACCAGCGCATCTGGCTCATGCCGGAGTGCGCTCCGTATCGCTGACAAGCGAGGATGGCACGACAAATTANGTNGNNGGCGAGGATTACGANATTGACGCTCCGACTGGCCTTGTNANGCGCNTATCNTCCGGCCAGATACCGGAAGGCGGCTCCGCTCTGGCTGCCTATGTCTATGCGGATGTGANCAAGGTTGACGCGGATGANATCGTAGGCGGCATTGAACCNTCCACTGGCGAATCNNNCGGACTTGAACTTATTGANGAGGCNTTNCCGCGCTTCCGGCTTGTGCCCTCCATCGTTGTCTGTCCGAAATTCTGCGAGGATGACGCGGTCGCNATNGTCATGGNCGCCAAGTGCGATGGNATNAACGGCCTGTTTCAGGCGATNTGCCTGATTGACATACCCTCCGATGGGCCNAANGCCATTACNCGCTACACCGAGGTGCCCGGCTACAAGGAAAAGCACAATCTCACNGACAAGTTNATGATTGTTTGNTGGCCCAAGGTGAAGCTGGGNGANGANGTCTATGGCCTCTCNACNCATCTGGCTGGCGTGATTGCCTCCACAGATGCCGANCATGANGGCATTCCCAATGCCTCTCCGTCCAACAAGCGTCTTGATATCACTTCCTGTGGCTATGTGGACAANAATGGNGAGTGGAAGGAAGTCTGGCTNGATCTGGTCAAGGCCAATTATCTCAATGGCCAGGGCGTNTANACTGTCAGCAATTTTGATGGCGGNATGAAGACATGGGGCGGGCGCATGGCCTGCTATCCGTCCAATACCGATCCGAAAGACGCCTGGGATTCCATTCGCCGCTTTTTCAACTGGTATCAGGTGCAGTTCATTCTGACCTATTTTGCCAAGGTTGACGAACCCATGACCCGCAGGCTCGTCAAGACTTTCCTCAAATCAGAACAGATCAAGCTGGATGGCTGGACTGCCCGTGAAATAATCCTGGGCGGCTCCATCAGCTTTGATGAAAGCGAAAATCCGCTCACTGATCTGATTGACGGCATCATGCGCTTCCATATCCGCGTCACTCCGCCACCGCCAGCCCGTGATATTGAAGGCATTTTTGAATTTGAACCCGAAAACATGAATGCCTTGTTCAGTTAGGAGGTGAGCAATGCCAAAACGTTCAGAACAGACAGTCGCCTTCAGAATATATCATCAGGGCAAGGATTTTCTGGGTGTCGCCACCATAGAGATGCCACAAGTCCAGCAAATGACTGAAACGCTCTCCGGCTCCGGCATCGCTGGCGAAATAGAGAATCCGACAATCGGCATTACCCAGTCCATGACCTGCAAGCTTTCGTTCATTTCCATTACGCCTGAAGCGTTCAAGGCTCTGGACTGGACGGAATCTGATCTCTGGGAATGTTATTCCTCAATGCAGATAACGGATGACGCCACTGGCGTCCGTGATTCCGTTCCGTACCAGATCAATTTTGTTGGCCGCGCCAAGAGTTTTCCCCTTGGCTCTCTGGAGCAGGGCAAGAAGCACGGCAATGAGGTTGAATTTGAAATAATCCGTCTGGAAGTCCTGCTGGATGGCACAGAGAAGCTGNTAATCAGCAAGCTTGATTTCATTTACCGGGTNGACGGCAACGACATGCTTCAGAAGGTGCGCCAGCAGACCGGCCTGAACGTCTANAGGAGANTATTGATGGAAAATAAAAAGACAATCCANCTCAAGGAACCCATTGAGGTTNGCGGNCAGACCCTGACCGAAATTGANGTGCGCCGCTCCACCATTGGCGATGAGGAAGACGCCATGCAGCAGGCCATCCAGTTCAAGAAAGCCAAGAATCCGCTCACTGTGGAAATGTGTCTTATGGCCCGTGTCGCCAAGCTTCCCTATGACAAAATCCGCGACATGCATGGCCAGGATTATGCCGCAATCCGCGCGGCTCTCAATGAGCTGAATGGCATGTCAAGGCAAGAGGATGATGATGAAAACCCTATGACGTTGAGTGCGAACTGAATGACCTGCGCAAAGGCATTCTTGTGCTTGGCAAATACTCTCACTGGCAACGCTCCGAGATCAGGGCGCTCTTGCCGGTGGAATTTTCCTCTTACGTTGAAACTGCTGAAGAATTAGTCGAGGAATCCAGTGGCTCGTGACATTTCCATATCCTTTTCGCTCTCCGCCGCTCTTACAGGCGGCTTCAAGGGCGCGTTCCAGTCCGCAGCCAGCTCTGCGCGGAATGTCGCCTCCGCGATTCGTGACATGGAAAAAACTCCGGTCGGCCACCTGGGCGCGGCTATGGCCCAGCAGCGCGAAAAGATCAAGGGTCTTGCCGGAAGTCTGAAAGAAGCCAAAGCCACGCTTGCCACCCTGCAAAGCCAGGCGCAGGCTTCCGGCAATGCCACCGGCATGCTGGCCAGACAGATTGAGCTGGCGCAATCCCGGGTCAATAATCTCCATGGCGCTATGCAGAGGCAGTTGGGCATCTGGCGCAATACTGCAGCCCAGGCTGCCACAACCGGCGGAAGCGTCAGGCGGCTCGCACAGGATTACGATCATCTTTCCCAAAGAATTGAAAGGGCGAGGAAAGTTCAGGCTGCAATGGCGGCCAACCGCGCCCAGGGCGATGCCCTCCGTCAGCAAAGGGCAGACCTGAACAGCAGGCTGACTGGCGCGGCTGCGGCGGCTGCCACTGTCGCCATTCCTGCCAAGCTATCCATTGATTTTGAGCAATCCATTGCCAATGTCGGCGCGGTGATGGCGAATTCCACAGAAGAAGATTTACAAAAGTTAACGGATACAGCAAGACAGCTTGGCCGCGACACCATGTTTTCGGCTTCCCAGGCTGCGGAAGGAATGAAGTATCTGGCAATGGCCGGATTCGATACGAAAAAAACCATTGCCTCAATGCCGGGCATGCTCAATCTGGCCGCAGCCGCCAATACCGATCTTGGCACGACAGCCGATATCGCCTCCGACATTCTTACCGCTTTTGGCCTGAAAGCAAGCGACATGGGCCAGGTTGCGGATATTCTGGCCAAGACTTTCACGACTTCCAATACCGATTTGGCCATGCTTGGTGAGACCATGAAGTATGTGGCTCCGGTGGCTGCATCTCTTGGCATGAATCTGCAGGAAACGTCGGCTTATGCAGGCGCGATGGCCAATGCCGGCATCAAGGCATCCCAGGGCGGTACGGTGCTTCGCGCCGCCATGCTCCGGGTCGCTTCGCCTCCCAAGGCTTCGCGGGACACGCTTGCGCAGCTCACAGGGCTGGATGGCCCTGAACTGGATCAGCTGGAAGAAGAGCTTGGCGACAGCGCGGCTGAACTGCAGAAGCTTGGCATGACCACCAAGGATTCCGCAGGCAACATGCGGCCTCTGATCGATATTATTGAAGAACTGAATATGCGCACAGCCGAGATGGGCACGGCTGAAAAAGCAGAAGTTTTCAAAAAGGTTTTCGGCACGGAAGCGTCTGCTGGTATGCTCGCGCTTGCGGATCAGGCCAAAAAGACTGTGGACGATGCCGGAAACGCCATTGTGGATGCGGCTGGTAAACAGACCAGCGCCTTGCGCAAGCAGATGGAAACTGTGGCCAACTATGAGGGCACGACCGCAAGGGTTGCCGAGAAGCAGATGTCCACAACTCGCGGCTCATTGCTGGTGCTTTCCTCCGCATGGCAGGATGTGGGCATCAATGTCGGCAATCTCTTTCTGCCAGCCATTCAGGCTGCCGCTGGCGCGATGTCCACTATTGCCAATGTCATTTCAGCGTTTGTAAACCGCTTTCCCATGCTTTCAAAAGTGGTCGCGCTGGCGGTTGGCGGCATAATCGTCTTTACGACCGCCAGTCTGGGCATTGGCCTTGTCCTGAATTTTGTCCGCACTGGCCTCAATGGTCTGCGTGGCGGCCTGTTACGCATTTCGGCAGCCCATATTGCCGCGACCACCTCCACAGCTGCGTCAACTGCCGCCACAGGCGCCTTCGGCATCGCTTCACGCGTTGCCGGAGCTGGCGCGAAGTTTTTCGCCGGGGGCTTGCGCTCAATTCTTGTGGCCAGTGGCGTGGGCGCGTTGCTGGTAGGTCTTGGCTTCGCAATCAATTTGCTGATTGACAACTGGGATGCGGTAGTCGCTGCCATGTCACAAGCCTGGGCCTGGGTTACGGACACATGGAGCAGGCTGGGCGTTTTTTTCTCCGAATTGGCAATATAATCAATAATTTCCTGAGCGTTCATAAAAAACCTCCCTGTTTCCGTCAGCTGTTTTCCCCAAACAAAATCTTCTGCAAATCATACACCCCGCAGGGCTTTCCCT